>JAITPS010000030.1 GCA_031289325.1 Candidatus Methanovirga meridionalis | reverse complement strand
TTAGTTATTAATTAAAAAAATTAGTTATTAATTAAAAAAATTAGTTATTAATTAAAAAAATTAGTTATTAATTAAAAAAATTAGTTATTAATTAAAAAAATTAGTTGATTGGAAATTTTTTATTATTTTTTTTAATAAAAAATTTAATTTTATTAATATTTAATTTATTATAAAATTTAAATTTTTAAAAAATATTATTATAATTAATTTAAAATAAAAATATTATTAAATTAAAAAAATTTATTAACTTAATATATTAAAAAATCAAATCTAACTATAAAAAATGAATTAATTATAACTCTTATATTACTATATAATTTTAAGTGATTAACCTTTGATTAGTGATTAATAATCTGTAATTAATTTAAATTAAATTGTATATATTTTAAGTTATGCTTTAAGTAATTGTTATGCTTTAAGTAATTTAAAAGACTAACTAATAAAAATAAAATAATTAGTTAAAATATACAATTAAATAATTAGTTAAAATATACAATTAAATATTAAGTAATAAAATATAAAATTTAAATAATCGTTTTGGAGGAAAAAAAATATGGATCCTTTGACATTAGGTGTTGTTGCATTAATGGGTGCAGCTGCTACTATTGCTGGAGCATCAGAAGATTTAGAATCTGATGTAGGTTCTCAAAGTAACCCTAATTCGCAAGTTCAGCTCGCTCCTCAGATGGGACATTTACACAGATTTTTAAATAAGGCTACCTCTGGTGAACCAGTTGCTTATGGTACATGGTGTGGTATTGCAGGAACTGTTGCATTTGTTTTATTGAACTTACATTTAGTACCAATTCTTGCTATAGCTATTGGTGCTGGAGTAGGTGCTTTAGTTCATGTTGTTTATACAGTTACTTCTCACATGGGTAGGATTGTAAGTCAATCCCAATTTGAACAGCCATTGTTTATGGATGTTTTAATACAGGCATTAGGACCTATTGCTGGTCATGGTTTTATAACTTCTTTTTGTATTGTAGGTATTAGTTCTTTAATGATCATGCCAATTAATGGTAATCCTTTACATACATTTCCTTTGCCATTATTAGCTGTTTTATGGGGTATTACAATTGGTGCGATCGGTTCTTCAACTGGAGATGTACACTACGGTGCTGAAAGAGAGTATCAACAGTACCCATTTGGTGGAGGTATTCCAGTAGCTATTCATGGAGACATTACTACTAAAGCTGAATTAGGTGCAAGAAACTCTATTGATGTAGGTAATTTTTGTGCTAAGTTTGGTGGACCTTTAACTGGTTTTTGTTTTGGTTCTATTGTATTTTTAAGCTTTTGGATAACTGTTGTATTTGGAATGATTGGTGGTTTAATTGCTGGTCTTATTATAGTTCTTATAGTCATTATTCTCAATTATAAACTTGAGAGTTTTGCAAGAAATAAATATGGACCATATAAAGAAGATTAGGAGGTTTTCATTTATGGATCCTATAACTTTAATTATTTTTATTACTATTGGAGGAATTCTCATTGGTGGAGGTGTACACTTCATACCTGTAGGTGGTGCTCCTGCAGCTATGGCTACAGCTACTGGTGTCGGAACTGGTACTGCAATGCTTGCAGCAGGTGCTGGATTAACTGGGTTAATCACTGCCGCATCTATGTCTGGTCAACCACCATATATAATTGCTTTAGCTGGTGCAGTTGGAGCAATGATGATGATGGGAATTACAATGTTTGTTGCTAATTTAATTTATGTTTTTGGTGTTGGTGTTGTACCTTCTTCTGCTAAAGTTGAAGTTGACCCAATCACTGGCAACAATCAAGAAAAATATGTAACTTCTGGTACTGAAGGTCATGGTGTTCCCACTGTTTGTTTTATAAGTGGTATCATCGGTGGTTTACTCGGTGGTGCTGGTGGAGGATTACTGTACTATGCAATTGATAATACTTTTAGTGGATTACAATCCATTAGCCCTGAAATTGCTGGTGGTTTAGCAGCTATTATAGCTGTAGGAATATTTTTCATAAATTCTGTTATTGCTTCCTATAACATCGGAGGTACTATTGAGGGATTCCATGATCCTAAATTCAAAAGAATAGGAACTGGAATTATTGCTTGTGGTATAGCTTCCATTGTTATGGCTATATTTGTATATGTTTTAACTCTTGGAGGTGTTGTATAATGTCTGCTGCTGGTGGAGGTCCTTCTGGTTCTGCAATCTCTGGTGAATTATTACTTGCCATAGGTATAATTGGAGGATTAGTTGGTATATACTTAGCTCCTATCAATCCTGTTATTGGTCCAACATTAGCTTCTCTTGGAGCGGTTTGTGCTATAGTATGGGGTGCTGATGCAATTAGAAGAGTTGCAAGTTATGGATTAGGTACTGGTGTACCTTCTATAGGTTATATGTGTCTTTCTATTGGTATTATAGGATCATTAGCTGGTCTTGCGATAGCATCAAGTTCTTTATTAACAGGACTTGCAATTGTTGGTCCTGTCCTTGCATTAGTTTTATCTTTGTTTTTAGGTTTAATTGTCGCGGTTATTGCGAAAGTTATCGTTAAAATGAAAATTCCTATTTTAGAAAGATGTACTGCTGAAATTGCTGGTGCTGCCGCATTATCTGTTCTTGGATTTTCTGCAGCATTTGCAGGTAGCTATGATTTTGCTAAAATATTATCTCTTGTAGTAGCTCCTGGTTACATAGCCTTATTTTTTATTATGAATACAATGGCTATTCAACATCCATTTAATGCATGTCTTGGTCCAAATGAAAATCAAGTGAGAACTCTTAAATTAGCAGGTGCGACTGGATTTTTAGCAATGGTCATCACTGGTATTATATCTATTGGAAATCCTGACCTTCATTGGGCTGGAATTCCTGCATCTTTAGTTATATCCATTGTTGGTCTAATTGGTTGGATAATATTCTTTAAAAGCTATGTTTCAGCATCCTATAAAGAAGCTGCATCTGTTAAATGGGCAGGATTATGGCCTAAAGTTGAAGAATAGGAGGCGAAATCATGGTTGAAATGTTACCTTTAATTAAAATTGTTCCTGAATATAACTTAACCCTTGATCCATCTACTGGTTCTATTGGTGCGGCTCTTGGAAGGGAAGTTTTAATTTTATCAATGGATGATATAAATAAAGAAATAGAAACTTTAGAATTGGCAGCAAATGAATTGGTTAATTCTTTAGACCCTAATACAGTTCCTATTGATGCTTTTCCAAGAAGGGAAGGCACATTCTTAACTGCTGGTCTATTAACCAATATGGCTTATGGATTTTTGTTAGGTCTTTTAATATTAGTTGCTATAATTCCAATATTACACTTTTATTTGGGGGTTTTATAAATGGTAGATAATAAAGATAGTCCAGACAATTTACCTAAGGAAGATAGTCCAGACAATTTACCTAAAAAAGCAGCAGATGCCAAATCTGCAGGAAATGCTAAAAAAGACACTACAGATCCTTGGCCTCCTGTAAATGGAGATTTTATTGCAGGGAACCCTGAAAGCCCTGTAGCTGTTGTAACACTTGCATCTCACAATGAGGATGTTCCTGCTGCAGCTGGTGCTTCTATTGCAGGACCTTGTAAAACAGAAAATCTTGGTGTTGAAAAGGTTGTTGCTAATATTATTTCTAATCCGAATATTAGATTTTTAATATTATGTGGATCTGAAGTTCAAGGACATATTACAGGTCAAAGTATTGAGGCATTACATCAAAATGGTGTAGATCCTGAAAAAAGAAGTATAGTTGGTGCAACTGGTGCTATTCCTTATGTTGAAAACATACCTGACGATGGAATTGAAAGATTCCAAAAGCAGGTCGAAATTATAAATTTAGTTGATGTGGAAGATGCTACTCAAATCGAAGCTAAAGTAAAAGAATGCATAGAAAAAGATCCAGGTGCTTTTGAAGAAGAAGCTATTTTCATTTCTGTGGATGACGATGGCGATGATGACGATGACGGCGAAGAAGTAAGACCCGTAGCTGCTGAAACAGCATTAATTGAAGCACGTATGAGGAATATTCAAACCCAAATTAAATTAGTGGGTGCCGTTCAAAGAACATTTTCTGGAACTTATGCTGGAAAAGTCCAAGGTATAATGATTGGACTTGTTGTAACTATTGTATTTGGATGTATAGCTATTGGACTAATTTCCATGTAGACAGGAGGTGTTATATATGGTTAAATTTTCAAATAAACCTAATGTAAGAGGTATTAGAAATGTTGCCGAAGATGCTAATTACAAATCCAAATTAATTGGTAGAGACGGAAGATTATTTGCTGGTTTAATCAGCACACGAATAACTGGGATGGCATATGGTATAGTAATTGCTTTTGTATTGGCTTTAGTAATTCCATTGTTAATTACATTATTCGGTGGTTAATTAAGAGGTGTTATTAAATGTCTGATGAAAATACAATACCTAGAGTGCTTGTTTCTTCTGATGAATTCAATAAAGCTAATGAAAAATTAGATGAAATTGAAGAAAATGTTGAATTCGCTGTTGGTGAATACTATCAAAGGTTAGGTCACCAGATGGGTAGAGACATTGGTATCTTATATGGTTTAGTGATAGGTATAATAATCGTAATTGTATTCATATACTTTTTCAGCAGTTTTTATACACCAGTTAATGGTAGTATTTAACTCTGATTGGAGGTTTTATAAATGTTTAGATTTGATAAAGAACAAGAAGTTTTGGATATTGCTGGTACAAAAATTGGAGGTCAACCAGGAGAATATCCAACAGTTTTAGCAGGAACCATCTTTTACGGTGGACATAAGATTATTAGCGATGAAAAAGCAGGTGTTTTTGATAAGGATGCTGCAGAGGATAGAATAAAAATAATGGAAGAGATGTCCGATGTGACTAAAAATCCTTGTTTAGTTCAAGTTTTTGGACAAACAGAAGAAGCTTTAGTTAAATATTTAGAATTTGTAGGTGATTTTACTGATGCACCTTTCCTTATAGATTCAACATCTGGTGAGGCAAGAGTTGCTGGTGCTAGATATGCATCTGAAGCAGGTTTATCAGAAAGAGCTATTTACAACTCTATTAACATGGCAGCAGAAGCAGATGAAATTGAGGCAGTTAAAGCATCTGATTTATCAGCTTCTATTGTTTTAGGTTTTAACCCAATGAATCCTACTGTTGATGGTAAAATTGGTATATGGGAAACTGGTGATGGAACAATCGATCAAGGTTTGCTTCCATTAGCTGAATCTTGTGGTATTACTAAGCCATTAATGGATACTGCTGTAACTCCCCTTGGTCAAGGTGCTGGAGTCGCTGTAAGAACTTCATTTGCTGTTAAAAGTAAATGGGGATTACCAGTCGGTTCTGGTATTCACAATGTACCTTCTGCATGGGATTGGCTAAGAAAATACAAAAAAGAAAACAAAGAAGCATGGCCTGTTTGTGATATTGGTTCAAATATTGTTCAACAAATGGCTGGTGGAGACTTTGTACTTTTTGGTCCTATTGAAAATGCTAAAATAGCATTTCCTGCTTGTGCTATGACAGATATATTTATAGCTGAAGCAGCTAAAGATATAGGTACTGAAACAGTAGAAGACCACCCAATAAATGTTATGCTTTAAATTTTAAATTGTATTAGATGTTAAATTCTTATATTTTTCATCTAATCTATATTTTTTTATTTTTAAAATTTTATAATGATTTTAATATTTATTTAATAAATTTCAAATTAGTTTTATAGACTAAATTCATATTTATAAATAAATTCCACTTGTTCCACTTTAGTGAGTTTGATAATGTTCTTAATAAATAACTTTTTTTAAAAATAATTATTATTAAAAAATATAGTGTATGAAATAATGTTTTTAAGTAAAGAAGTTTATAAAAATGAAACATAATTATTAAATTTTCAATTAAAAAAATTATAGTTATTATTTTTAAAAATGAAGAAATAAAAATTAAAATTATTATTTAAAAAATTAATTTATTATTAATTTGAAATTTTTAAACAGGTGAATAAATTCTCCTAAGTTGAAAATAAATTTTCAACAATAAGATATTTAAATAAATGATTAATTATAAACATTTTTTATAACACCATATTAATTAAAAATTATTTATATTAATTAAAATAAATTTATATTAATTAAAATTTAAAATTATAGACTTTTATAAATTAATATTTAAAATTAAATAATTTAATAAAAAAGTATAGTTCAAAATTTAAGAGCTTTTCCATAGTAACTATAATATATTACTATTAGAGAATATTAATCAATATTAACCAATTTAATTATATTAGCTATTAGTTAAAAATACATTAATCACTACTTAAGGTTGTTTTTTGTTAGATGTTATAATAAATATAATAATTCTCATTGTATCTTTAATAGTTGTTATTAAAGCAGCAGATGTTTTTATAGAAAATATTTCTTTAATTGGAACTGCTCTTGGAGTCTCTCAAATAGTATTGGGGGTTACTGCTGCAGCAATAGGAACTTCTTTACCTGAATTTGGTTCAGCCCTTTTAGCAATTATCAACCATAGTTCTCATATGGGAGTTGGAATAGTCATTGGATCTAATATCTGGAATGTAGTTGGAATATTCGGTATTACTGCAACAATAACAGGTTGTGTTAAAGCAGACAAGAAATCTTTAAATCGGGATGGTTTAGTAGCTATTATTACAGGAGTAATATTAATAGGTGTCATGATTTTATCTGCTAAATTTACAAATCCATTGGATCTATCTAAAGGAGAAATTGGTATTATATCATCTAATATACCTATTATTTTTGGATCATTAATAATGGTATTTTTTTATTTATATTACTTTAAAGTTTTAATTAGAGATCAAAAAAAGAGTTTAGATAATTTTAAAAAGAAAAGTGATAAAATAATAGATAATAAACAAGAAATTATTCTTAGTTCATCATGCAATGAAAATAATAATATTAATGAGTTGGAAGTGAAAAAGGAAAAACTTAGATCAAAAAATGTTATTTTGGTGATTCTATCTATATCAGCATTAGCCATTGCTTGTGATTTCTTAATTGATAGTGCAACTGAGTTAGCCCATATTATGGGTATTCCTGAGACTATAATGGCTTTATTTACATTATCTATAGGTACAAGTATCCCTGAATTGGTTGTAACTCTATCTTCAGCTATGAAAGGTCTTTATGATTTATCTTTAGGAACGGTATTTGGAAGTGTTACTTTTAATATTTTAATACCAATTGGACTTTTATCATTTTATGATCCTATTCATATTGAAACACTTTCCCTATATTTTGATACTCCAGTAATGATATTAAGCATCGTGGTAGCAATTGTTTTATTTAAATTGAATAATAGAGAACTTAATAGAATTTCAGGATTGTTTCTAATTGGTTTATATATTGTCTATGCTTATGTAAGAATTTTCTTTTTAGGAGGTATGTGAAGTTATTATTCTCTAATTTAATATAAATTACTTATATTTTATTTAATTAAATAGATAGATTATTATTCTTCTGAAAATCCACCATGATTTGGAGTAAATAGTTCAAGAGGATATTAATCTTCATATTTTTACTAAAATTAATATCTAATATTAATTTATCAGTTGGTGTTTTTGAATGTATAATAAAATTTTAGTCCCTACTATGGGCGAGTATATTAATCAATTAATAGATCATACTCAAAATTTGATTGATGGTAGAGATGTTGAAATCATTGCATTATATGTGGTCGATGATTCTGTTCCTTTTTTAACTCCCAGTAGCATTAAAGAAGAAATGATTGAAGAACTTAAATTAAAAGGAGAGTATTTTTTGGATAAATTTGAGGAATTAATTGATTTAGAAAATAATCCAAATATCTCTCTTAAAAAGGTTTTGAAGAAAGGAAAACCTGATGAAGTAATTGTTAGCTTGGCGAAAGAAAAAGATGTTGAAATGATAATTTTAGGTACTGGGAAAAGTATTATTGATAGACATATTTTAGGTAGTGTATCTGAAAAGGTGGTACATCATGCTCCATGTGACCTATTTTTAGTAAGAACCATTAATAAAGAATGAATGAAAAGAATAGATTCCATATATATAAATCAATAATATAAAACTTAGCTCACAGACAGCATATTACAAAGTTTTAATTAAGTTAAAAAAACTAAAAAAGACAAGCTTTTGAAAAAAATTTGTTAAAAGTTTATAAAATTAAAATTTTAGTCAATTTTGAGAAAGTTAATATAGTGGCTCCTAATTAAGGGGAAAAATGATAAAATATTTTTCAAATTTTTTTGTATTAAACTATATATTACCATGTTTTAAATATAAATATAGTTCTTAAATTTTGAACAATAAATTTTTTTATTAAATTATTTTTTTATTAAATTATTTTTTTATTAAATTATTTTTTTATTAAATTATTTTTTTATTAAATTATTTTTTTATTAAATTGTTTAATTTTAAATATTATTTTATGAAAATCTATAATTTTAAATTTTAAATAATATAAATATATTTTGATTAATATAACTAATTTTAAATTAATATTATTTAATAATATTTATTTTTAAAAAAATTACTTATAGTCATTATGAAAAAGTTCTTAAATTTGAAAAAGTTCTTAAATTTTGAAATGGTAATTTTTTTATTAAATTATTTAATTAAATTATTCAATTTTAAATATTATTTCATGAAAATCTATAATTTTAAATTTTAAATAATATAAATGTATTTTAAATAATATAAATGTATTTTAAATGATATAAATGTATTTTAAATGATATAAATGTATTTTAAATAATATAAATGTATTTTAAATGATATAAATGTATTTTAAA
>JAITPS010000022.1 GCA_031289325.1 Candidatus Methanovirga meridionalis | reverse complement strand
ATTTTATAATCCAATATTAATTTTATAATCCAATATTAATTTTATAATCCAATATTAATTTTATAATCCAATATTAATTTTATAATCCAATATTAATTTTATAATCCAATATTAATTTCAATATAAATAATTTATATAAGTTAATTTATATTAAAAATTAATCAAATTAATCAAATTATTTATTAATGAAATAAAAGTAATTTTAAAAATTTTAATAAAAGTATATTCTTTATGGAAAAGTTTTTAAATTTTGAAGTATAAGTTTTTTTATTAAATTATTTAATTTTAACTATTAATTTATAAAAATCTATAATTTTAAATTTTAAATAATATAAATACATTTTAATTAATATAAATAAGTTCAAATTAATATATTTCAATAATATTTATTTCAATAATATTTATTTCAATAATATTTATTTCAATAATATTTATTTTTAAAAAAGTTATTTATTAAGAACTTATCAAAATCACTATATTTAATTTTAAATATTAATTTATAAAAATCTATAATTTTAAATTTTAAATAATATAAATATATTTTAAATAATATAAATACATTTTAAATAATATAAATAAGTTCAAATTAATATATTCGATTAATATTTATTTTTAAAAAAATTATTTATTAAGAACTTTATCAAAATCAATATAATTTTAAAAATTTAAATAAAAGTAATTATAGATAAGTTTTAAATAATATTTAATATTAAAGAATAATTTGATTTAAAGGATAATTTGATTTAAAGGATATTTGATAGTTTAAATGGATATAATAAATTAATTAATATAATACAGTTGATAATTTCTCTTTTTTTAAAAGAAACAAGTGGAATAATTAAAACAAGTTAAAAAGATGAATGATTGTTTAATATAAGCTATTAATAAATGGATGGTTTTTATGAAAGTTACTAAAATTACTGAAACAGCACTTAGGGATGCTCATCAATCTCTTATGGCCACAAGAATGAGAACAAGAGATATGTTGCCTATTGTTGAAGAACTTGATAAAATTGGTTTTTTTTCTTTAGAAGCATGGGGAGGAGCAACTTTTGATGTGTCTATTCGTTATCTTAATGAAGATCCTTGGGAGCGTTTAAGGTCTATTAAAGAACATTTAATTCATACTCCTCTTCAGATGCTTATTCGTGGTCAAAATTTAGTCGGATATAAGCATTATCCTGATGATATTGTAGAAAAATTTGTAGAGAAGTCATACGAAAATGGTGTTGATATATTTAGAGTTTTTGATGCTTTAAATGATGTTAGAAACATGAAAAAAGTGATTGAAACAGCTAAATTACAGGGAGCTCATGTTCAAGGAACAATAAGTTATACTGTTAGTCCTGTACATACTTTAGAAGGTTTTGTTAAAATAGCTAAAGATTTAGAAGATTTAGATTGTGATTCAGTAACTATTAAAGATATGGCTGGATTGATTTATCCTGCAGACATTTATAAATTGGTTAAAATGTTAAAAGAAGAAACTGATCTTTTAATAAGTTTACATTCACATTCAACGAGTGGAATGACACCTATCAGCTATTATACGGCTTGTGAAGCTGGTGTTGATATATTGGATACAGCTATTTCACCATTATCTTGGGGTGCATCTCAACCACCTACTGAAAGTATTGTGGCTGCACTTAAGGGAACACAGTATGATACTAAATTAGATTTAAAGCTTCTTAATAACATTAAAAAATATTTTGCTGATATTAAGGAAAAATATCTTGGTTTAATAGATCCAATTGCTGAAAATATTGATACTGATGTTTTAATCTATCAACTTCCTGGAGGTATGCTTTCAAATTTAGTTTCACAATTAAAGGAACAAAATGCATTGGATCGGTATCATGATGTTTTAGAAGAAATGCCAAGAGTTAGAAAAGACTTAGGTTATCCTCCACTCGTTACTCCAACAAGCCAAATTGTTGGTATACAAGCAGTTATGAATGTTTTAAATGGTGAAAGATATAAAATAGTTTCTAATGAGGTTAAAGATTATATTAAAGGACTTTATGGAAGACCTCCAGGTAAAATAAATCCAAAAATAGCTAAAATGATTATTGGCAATGAAAAACTTATTAAATCAAGACCAGCTGATTTATTAAAACCACAGTATGATTATTACAAAGCTGAAGGAGAAAAAAAAGGCATTATTAAAAAAGATGAAGATATTTTGACTTTAGCTATTTATCCAGCAATTGCTACTAAGTTTTTAAGTGGAGAAATGAAAGAAGAAGAATTATCCTCCAAGCAAATTGATAGTAATGATAATCAACTTGAAATTCCAACTGAGTATAGTGTTGAAGTTGATGGAGATATTTTTGATGTAAAAATTATGCCCACAGGTTATTTAAATATAGAAGAAAGTCAAAGGTCTCCTAAAGGTAATGTTGAAGGTGGAGTTTCTTCAACTATGCAGGGCATGCTTTTAAAACTTAAGGTAGCTATTGGAGATAAAGTTGAAAAAGGAGATATTTTAGCTGTTATTGAAGCAATGAAAATGGAAAATGATATTGAATCAGAATTTAATGGAATTATAGAAAATATTTTTGTAAATGAAGGAGATTCTATCAATGCTGGTGATATTATAATGGTTATTAAATAGGATGGGGTGTAAACTGTTGTGGATGTTTATCAAAATTTGACAATGCTACCAACTTAAGAATTTTCCACACTTTTTGACACATTCATAAAATATCCGAGTATAAATTATTTAAATATAAATATCTAAAATAAAAAATATCTAAAATAGTAAAATTAATTAAAATTAAAAAAATATTTTAAAATTAAAGAATTATAGTAGCTTTGATAAAGTTATTAATAAATAATTTTTTTAAAAACAAATATTATTAAAAGATATTAAATTAAAAGATATTAAATTAAAAAATATTAAATTAAAAGATATTAAATTAATAATTATTTATATTAATTAAAATACAATTATATTAATTAAAATTTAAGATTATCGATTTTTATAAAAAAATATTTAAAATTAAATAATTTAATAAAAAAATTCACCGTTTAAAATTTAAGAACTTTTCCATAGTAACTATAATATAATATAATATAATATAAAAAGTGAAAATATGGTCTTTCATGTTATGATAGTCCCAACACTCAATTGTCCATCTAATTGTAATTATTGTTGGGGGTCAGAGAAAAAATCTAAAATGATGAATATTCAAATTATAAAAGAAATTGATAAATGGTTAGATGGATTTAGAGAAGATCATGTTCATTTCACATTTCATGGTGGAGAACCTTTGCTTGCAGGTTATGATTTTTATAAAGAAGCATTATCAATTCTAAAAAATAGTGAAACACATAAAGAAGCTGGATTTTCACTCCAATCTAATCTATGGCTTTTAGATGAAAAGTTAGCTAAATTATTTTCACAGTATGATGTTGCAATTAGTACAAGTATTGATGGACCTAAAGAAATAAATGATTATCAAAGAGGAGAAGGTTACTTTGATAAAACTATGAAAGGTTATGAAATAGCTATTAAAAATGGAGTCCATGTAAGTTTTATCTCCACATTTACATCTTATTCAAAAGATTTTAGAGATGAGATTTACAATTTTTTCCTAAAAAATAGATATAATTTTAAATTACATACGGCTTTACATTCAATTAGAGGAAATAATGCAGATAAATGGGTTTTAACTCCACAAGAACATGGAAAACTTTTAATAGGACTTTTAGATAATTATTTAAATGACCTTGATAAAATAGAAATAAAGGATTTTGACCATATTGCTAAAAGCTCATTTATTCGTCGTGGAACATTATGTACATTTGCAGATTGCATGGGAGATACTTTAGCTGTTGGTTGGGATGGAAACATTTATCCATGTTACAGATTTGTTGGAATTGATCAATATGTGATGGGAAATGTTCATAATTCTCCTTCAATGGAAGAATTAATGAAATCAAAATCATGGAATATACTAATGGAATTTAAAAATCATGTGGATGAAAACTGTAGTGAATGTAATTATATTAAATTTTGTAGAGGTGGATGTCCATATAATGGAATAGTTTCATCAGCAGAAAATAACTTATCTGGGAATGATTCAAACTTGGAAAACAATTTTCAATTATCTGTTGATCCTCAATGTCTTGCATACAAAATGATTTTTAAAGAAGTTTCTAATAGAGCAAGCAAAGAACTTTTAAACTCAAGCATAAGTTTATTTCATCATGATAAAAATCAAAACAAAACAAAAAAATTTACTATTATGGATTTAATGTTAAAAAGATGAGATTTTTAGCTTAGTTATTAATTAAATTCACTGTTTTAGGGAATATTAATATTGTTAAGAAAGAGTATTAAATTATAGTGGTTTTGATAAAATTCTTATTAATAATTTTTTTAAAAACAAATATTATTAAAAGATATTAAATTAAAATTATTTATATTAATTAAAATACATTTATAATATTTAAAATCTAAAATTATAAATTTTTATAAAATAATATTTGAAATTAAATGATTTAATAAAAAAATTATCATTTTAAAGTTTAAGAACTTTTCTATAATGGATATGAATTCAATTTTTAAAATTTAATTTATGTGTTCTTACTACTCATCTAATTAGTTTACATTAAAATCTTACATTTTAAGTTCATGTTTTTGCTTTTTTTAAAAAAAAAAATTTTTTATTTAATTTATAATTTTTTATTTAATTTATAAAATATTGCTTATTATTTGTTTATATTCATTGAATTATTATTTATATCTCTCATTTCTTAAAATAATAGTTAAAAAATAATATGTTATTTATTCAAACTCTTTTAGTGAATAAAAATAATTTAGTGTGTTACTACTACACTATACTATATAACTTTTTCTATTTAATTTAAGAGATATAGTATATATACTATTAAATCATAATGTGTAATTAATACACATGGTGAAATTATGCCAAAACATATTGTCTCTGGTTTAAAATATTTAGCTTCAATTGAGTTGGAAAAAAAGGGATTAACTCAACAAAAAATAGCTGATGAACTGGAAATTGATCGTTCTACTGTTTCACACTATTTAAATGGTAGAAATCTTTCATGGAATTCTATTGATGTTGCTAAAACTATGACTCAATTATGTCCTAAAGATTTTTTAATTTTAACTAATGTATTATTTAAAAATACTAAAAAGACACGGAAAATAATCTCAATATGTCAAAAAAAAGAGTTTGAAGCTGAAATTTCAGATTCTTGTATTGGTTGTGGCTTGTGTGTAGATTTGTGTTTAATGGAAGCTGTTAGCTTGGACTCTTTAAAGGCTAATATCAGCTCCATTGAATGTTGTGGTTGCTTAATATGTCAAGAAAGTTGCCCAACTAGTTCAATTAGAATTTTGGAGGTAAATAATGATCGCGAATACCAAAGAAGTTAGTGATAAAAACTTTAATATTAAAAGATCAGCAGAAGAAATAAGAAATTTATCATTCAAAGATCATGTATGCATTGGTTGTGGGATTTGTGAATCAACTTGTCCAGTGTCAGCTATTATCTTAGATGATGTTGGTGCAATTGTACGAACAAATAGTCCAAATGCGAAATTATCCATTAACGAAGACGAATGTGTTCTTTGTGGTATGTGCAGTGGAGTTTGTCCTGCAGATGCCTTGATTTTCTCTATTGATAGTCAACCAATTTCAAAAATTAGCACATATCCTAAATATGATGCTTATGCTGAAATTGATGATGATAAATGTATTTATTGTCAAAAATGTGAAATTGCATGTCCAAGAGAAGCTATTACAATAGCAAGATCATTACCAGAGAGATCTAAGTTAGTCACTGGTGAAATTGACATTGATGATGAAACTTGTGTTTACTGTGGAATATGTGAAGAAATGTGTCCTGCAGATGCTATTGATATTGACAGGACTCCTGAATCTGAATCTATCAATGTTGATAAAAATAAATGTGTGTACTGCTTAGTATGTAAAAAATCATGTCCAGTTACAGCTATTAAAGCATCATGTAGAATATGTTCTTATGGGGACTATGATATTAATATGGAAGATGCTGTTACTAAAGGAAGTTCATTCATTGATGATGAACTGTGTATTAAATGTGGTTGGTGTGAAGGAGTTTGTCCTACTGATGCTGCAAAGGTTAAAAAACCATTTGAAGGAACTTTAACAATTCATCAAGATAAATGTACTGTTTGTGGGACATGTGTTGATATTTGCCCATGTGATGTTTTATCTTTCCCAAAATCTTCTAAAAGTGGTGAAATTGTTAGTAATGTTGCTAAAGATGAACAATATTGCATTAAATGTGGTGCATGTGCTAAAGCATGTCCTGTTGAAGCAATTGAAGTGCAAATAACAAATGTTGATTACACTCCAACAAAATCCAAATCTTGGATTAAAAAATTCGAAGCTTTAAAAAATTAGGTGAATGTATGGAACTTAAAGTAAATCAAGATAATTGTCTTGGATGTGGAGTATGTGTTGTTGCATGTCCTGTTAATGTATCCATTAGTCCAGAAGTTTCTGGAGGGCATGGATCTTTAGGGGAAGATGTGATAATGATGGTTGAAAATGGTTTTATAAAACTTTTCAACGAAGATAAATGTGAAAAATGTGGAACATGCCAAATGTTTTGTCCTGTTGATGCAATATGGTTAGAATAGAGGTGTTTAAAAATGACGTATGTTGATAGACCGTCTGTACCTAATGTTGTTAAGTTTGATGAACCAACAGCAAAAAAAAGAAATAAACTTAGTCTTATGCTAAATACTGGAAGTGATATTTATCAGGGAGCTTGTAAAAAAAGAGGTTCTACTTTAAAAGATGAATATCGTCATGCATCTGGTACTGCATACATGGATCCTAAAGACATGGCTAAATTGGGAGTTAAAAATTGGGATAAAGCTCTTGTAAAAACTGATTGGGGCGAAGTAGTTGTTTATGTAGCTCATTCAAGAGATGCACCTCATGAAGGTCAGATTTTTATATGTAAAGGACCTTGGGCTAATGTTATTGTAAGTCCTGAAACTTACTGTTGTTGTGACCCAACATATAAAGGAGTACCAGCAACTATTGAAAAAAGTGATGAAGAACCATTGCTTATGGCTGATTTAATGGCTGAAGTTTATAAGAAATATAATGAAAATGAAACTTCTACAGGTAATAGATTAGTTAAAATACCTAATAACAATGCAAGTAATTATAGGAGCTAAATACTATGGGATATGAAGAACCAATCACTGACTATGATTATAAAGTAGATAACTGTACTTGTGCTTTTTGTGGCTGTAACTGTGATGATTTAGTCTACTTAGTAAAAGGTGGAGAAGTAAAAGGTGAAATAAAAGATGGGGTTGTAGTTAGTGGATACATTGACGGTGGACATGTTATAGGTGTAAGACATGCATGCCGTTTAGGTGCAAGTAAAGTCATGGAAGATATGGATCAAAGATTACTTGTTCCAATGATTCGTGACGAAAAGGGTAATCTCGTTGAAACTGATTGGGATACGGCTTTAGATAAAGCTGCAGAACTCATTGCTAATGCAGTAAGACCTGTGTTTTATGGATGGAGTGAAACATCTATTGAAACAATGCATTATGGTCTTGAACTTGGAGAACTTGTTGGAGCTGTTTTAGATAACCAAGCAACAATTTGTCATGGTCCTTCACTTCAAGCTGTTCAAAATGCAGGATATCCTGTTATGACCTTAGGTGAGTGTAAAAACAGAGCAGATATGATTGTTTACACTGGTAACAATGCTATGAACTCTCATCCAAGGCATTTAGGAAGATATTCTACATTCCCAAGAGGTTACTTTAGAAAAAGAGGAAGATTTGACAGAACACTTGTTACAATGGATCCAAGATATACAGATACTGCAAAAATGTCCGATATATGGGTTGGATTTGAACAAAACGGAGATTATGAGTTTTATAATGCTATGAGAGCTGTTTTAAGAGGTAAAAAACTTGAAAAAGATATTATATCAGGAATTCCTAAAGAAGACATTGAAGAATTAGTAGAAGAAATGAAAAAAGTGCAATTTGGTGCTTTATTTTTTGGATTAGGTTTAACTCACACACTGTCTAAACAAAGAAACATTGACATAGCTATTAACTTAGTTCAAGATCTTAATAAATTCTCTAAATGGAACCTTATACCAATGAGAGGACATTTTAATGTTAATGGATTTAATATTTTCATGGCAATGGAACAAGGTTTCCCTTATGGAGTTGATTTTGCAAGAGGTTATCCACGATACATGAATGGTGAAACTAACACTATTGATTTATTAACAAGAGAAGAACCAGATGTTTTCTTGGTAATAGCTGCTGACCCTGGTGCTCATTTCCCATCTGGTGCTAACAGACACTTAGCAAATATTCCCGTTATTCAAATTGATATTCACTGGGGACCATCTACAGAATTAGCAGATATTGTTCTACCAGGATCATTTATCGCGGTTGAAGCTGCAGGAACAAGTTATAGAATGGATGGTGTTCCAATATACATGAAGAAAGCTATAAGTAGACCAAAAACTACCAGAGATGATGAGTGGATTGTTAATGAACTCTTAAAAAGAGTTCAGAAAATAAAGGGCATTAAGCCAACAGTAGCAGGGAAATAAGGAAGGTGATTTTCATGGAATACATATTAAAAAATGGTATTGTTTATGATCCTACAAACAATGTAGACGGAGAAAAGAAAGATGTCATGTTTAAAGATGGTAAAATCGTTGACACAGTTTCTCCTGATGCAAAAGAGATAGATGTGACTGATAAATTGGTTATGCCTGCTGGTGTAGATCCTCATTCACATATTGCTGGACCTAAATTGGTTGTAGGTCGTCTATATAGACCAGAAGATTCAAGAAGAGGTATAGTACCTAAAAAAGGTGTAACTCGTGCTGAAACTGGATTTTCCATACCAAGTTGTCCTGCAACAGGATACAGATATTCAAGAATGGGATACGGTACTGTTGTTGAAGCAGCTATGCCTCCCTTAGAAGCAAAACATACACATGAAGAAATCAACATTATTCCTAACTTAGACATAGCTCCTTTACCATTATTTGGTAACAATTGGTTTACACTGGAGTATGCAAAAGAAGGTAATATTGATGACTTATCTGCTTTTATATCCTACTGGTTAAGATTGGTTAAAGGATATGGTATTAAAATAGTTAATCCATGTGGTGGAGAAGCATGGGGTTGGGGTATGAATGTACATGGTCTTGATGATCCTGCTCCTTACTTTGATGTAACTGCAAGAGAAGTTATCACTGCTTTAGCTAAAGCAAATGAAAAATTGGCTCTTCCACATTCAATACACCTTCATCCAAATGACTTAGGTCACCCTGGTAACTATGAAACGACTTTGGACTCCATGAAACTTGTTAAAGGGATTTCTAAAAACTCACCTGTAAGAAATCAAACAGTTCACATGACCCACATTCAATACCACTCCTATGCAGGAACTAATTGGAGAGACTTTAAGTCAGCTGCACCAGATGTTGCTAAATTCGTTAACAATAATGATCATGTTACATGTGATGTAGGACAAATCACCTTAGATGAAACCACAACCATGACTGCTGATGGACCAATGGAATTTGATCTTCATCAATTAAACGGTTTAAAGTGGGCTAACAAAGATATTGAATTAGAAACTGCTTCAGGAATAGTTCCATTCATATACTCTGGAAGAAACAGTGTTCACTCTGTACAATGGGCTATTGGACTTGAAATGTTCTTACTTGTTAACAATCCATGGCAAATATTCTTAACTACTGACAGCCCTAATGCTGGACCATTTATAAGATACCCAAGAGTTATTTCATGGTTGATGAGTAATAAAAGAAGAACTGAAATGATTGAAAATAGAGAAGTTCATAAAGCTGTAGAGAAAAAATCTACCTTAGCTACCATTGATCGTGAATATGACTTCAATGAAATAGCAACCATATCCAGAGCGGCACCTGCTAAAGCATATAGTTTTACAGACAGAGGCCATTTAGGTATTGGTGCAAATGCTGATATAGCTGTATATAACATAAAACCTAATGAAATAGATCCGTCTATTGAATATGAAGTCATTGAAAAAGAATTTGGAAATGCTGCTTATACAATTAAAGATGGTAGAATCTTAGTTAAAGATGGTGAAGTAGTCAAAGTTGTACCAAGTCGAACCTTGTGGACAAATGTAAATGGAATAGAGGCAGAAGAAGAAGCGGTTATTAAAAAAATAATGCCTTCATTTAATAAATATTACACAATCAAGTTTGAAAACTATAAGGTTCATGACCACTTTGTACCTCGTCCAATGGCGGTTAATGTTCAAGCTGGTAAAGCAGCTAAATAAGGAGTGGTAATCATGAAAATTGTTACTTTTAATCAAAAAGAAATTTCACAAATAGGACTCGAGTTTGATGAGCTTATTCCAGATAAAATATATCAATGGGAGAAAAAAGACTTTGAAAAATATGAAGTACCTATAGGAAATTCAAGATTCCCATTAAGAGATTACTTTGATGTGGATGTTGAAGGATCAGCTGAATCTCCAGCAGATGTTAAAATAATAATTAATGGTGATTTAACAAGGGTTAAATACATTGGTTCTGCTATGAGTGCTGGCGAAATTGTTGCTAACAGTAGTGTTGATCTTCACTGTGGTAGTGAAATGTCTGGTGGAGAAATAATCGTTAATGGAGATGCAGAAAGTTATGCTGGTAGAGAAATGACTGGTGGTCTACTAACCATAAAAGGAAATACCCGTGAATTCTGTGGTGCATCATACATTGGTGATTGGAGAGGAATGACTGGTGGAACCATAATGATTCATGGCAATGCTGGTAAACAACTGGGTGAATGTTTAACTGGTGGAGAAATTTATGTTCGTGGAGATTGTGATATTCTCGCAGGTATTCACATGACAAAAGGATACATACAAATTGATGGAGATGTTACTCGTTGGCCAGGAGGTCAAATGCAAGGAGGAAGTATTGTAATCAATGGTAAACTTTCAAGATTACTTGAAGGATTTATAGATTCTGAAATTGTTAAAAATCCTGAAGTATCTGGTAAACAACTCGCAGGTAAATACATCAAGTATACTGGAGATATTGCAAGGAATGGAAAAGGAAATCTTTACTTAGATGCAGAGAAAAATAGGAACTTTCTTTAATTTATCTAAATTCTTTTTCTTTTTTTTATTTATTTTTATATTTTCTTTTATTTTCATTTTATTAAAATAATTAAGGTTGTATATAATATTTTCATAAAAATTTTAAATCTTTTATTTCATGATCTTTTATTTCATGGATAAATAATATTATAATAAATTTTTTTAATTAAACATTATAATTTTAAATTAGAATTAAATTATAGTATCTTTGATAAAGTTTAATAAATAATTTTTTTAAAAATAAATATTATTAGAATATATTTATTTAAAATTATGTACATTAATTAAAATAAATTTATATTATTTAAAATTTAAAATTATAGATTTTTATAAATTAATATTTAAAATTAATTAATTTAATAAAAAAATTTATTATTCAAAATTTAAGAACTTTTTCATAATGACTATATAAAAAAATATTGATTTTTAAAAAATCATTTATGCAACATACAAAGTTAGCAATTTTTCTAATTAAAAAATAAGGATGTTCATTTTTAAAAAAACTTCATTATTGAACTTATTCAATAAAGAATCTGAAAGATTTTTTGTACTTAAAAGCATTGTTTCATATAAATTATTTAATAATTAATAATGATCTTGTTTTGTATATTAATTATTAAATAGCTCTTTATGACAATTTTAATTAAAAATAGAGAAAAAAATATAGATGAAATCTATATTTATAATTCTATTTAAATTCTAATCCTCCTTTTGGGCAGGCTTCAATACATTGTTCACAGAGTGTACAGAATCCTACAAGGGGTAATGGTCCTTTGTCTTTGAATTTTAACATGTTATATGGGCATACATCAATACAATCTCCACATTGAGTACATTTTGAAGGGCTGAATTGAATTCTTTCTCTTTCATATAATTTTCCATCATGTAATTTTTCAATTGGAGTCAAATGTAATGCATCTTCTGGGCAAACTGATGCACATGCACCACATCTTGCACACATTGTAAAAGATGGTTCGCCTGCATTTTTAATGGATTCAGGAGCTTGCACTCCATTTTTCCTTACTACCCTAATTGCTTCAGATGGACATTTGTTTGCACATGCACCTATAAAACTACATTTTTCAGGAATATTAACTATTCCGAGTTCATTAGTAGGTAAAGCATCTCCAAGAGTCACATCTAAGTTTATAGCATCGACAGGACAGACATTTGCACAAAGTCCACAACTTGGACAGTTTTTTGGAACTTCTACTGTTAAATTAAATCCTTTAGCATCTATAAAGCTTCCAGGACATGCATCAACACAGTTATTACAACCAATACATAAATCAGTATCTACTTCAAAAGTAGTGATTGTTTTGCTACGTTTTACAGGTCTTTTACCAGATATAAATACTGCATCCCAAGGACATGTTTGTGAACAAACACCACATTTAATACATGTATCCTCGTTAATGGATATTTCTCCACCAATTTTATCTAAAGTAATTGCATTAACTGGACATTCTTCAAGACACATACTACAGCCAACACAATCTTTAATATAAGTGGCTCCGTGAATGTCTAAATCACGAGATTTTGGTTCTTTGTATCCGTGAATTCCAATGACTTCAACTGGACATATATCTAAACATTTTCCACACATTACACAGTAACCATGTAAAGGTAATCTTGACTCTGGTTCGAGTGTAAGTGTTTTTTGTGGACATACATCAACACAATCACCACATTGATCACATTTAGTAGGGTTGTAAACTATTCTTTTTTGTGGTATTCCATCTTCAAGTTTTAATTCATCCATATCTAAAGCATTATTAGGACAAATTTCGACACATTTTGGTTCACCATTACAGATGTCACAATTAATAACTTGTTGACCATCTAAAATAATAGCTGTTGATGGACAAGTACCTTGACAAGCCCCACACTTGATGCAGTCTTCTTGATTGACTACTATCATTATTCCAACCTCACTTAAACTTTTTTAATTAACTGACCTTCGCTATCATAAACTTCTATTGTAGCTAATCTCATTTGAGTATCCATAGTATGAGTAGCACAAGATAGACAAGGGTCGTATGCTCTAATAACCATTTCCATTTTGTTGAATATTTCATCTCCTACTTCAACACCAGGTTTAATGTAGTCTTTAGCTACTTGTTGTATACCCATTTCCATTGCTGGATTGTTTTGTATTGTTGCAACAACAATATTTACATTGGTCATTAAACCATCATCATCAGTTTTGTAGTGGTGTATTAATGTTCCACGTGGAGCTTCAACAATACCAGCACCTTCACCAGCAACTCTTTCAATAGCATCTGGGAATTTTTTACCTGATAAGTCTCCTTCTAATCCTGCAGATGCACATTCAGCAGCAGCTAACAATTCAATAAGTCTTGCATAGTGGAAGAGTAATGGAGCTTGACCATATCCGAAGCCTTTACGGAACTCTTCTAAACGTTCTTGAGCAAGAGGAGCTTCAGCAGGCATTTTATCACAAACATTAATTCTGGATAATGGTGCAACTCTGTAAATACCCTCAGGATATCCTAATTCTTTAATGTATGGGAATTTTAACCATGAGTATGGTTTAACATGTTCTGCTACAATATCTAAATATTCGAGATTGTTGTATTCGTACTCTGTTTTAGAACCATCTTTACTTTTGATTCTTACATTTCCATTGTAAACATCCCACACACCATCTTTAACTATACCACAATGTCTTGTATCACCAAAGTTACCTAAACTACCAATTAAGTCAAGGTTTGGGGTGAATACATTTTCAATTGCAAAGTCTAAAGTAGCTTGTGCTAATTCAATATTTTTTTGAGCTTTACCAAGCAAGTCTTTTTGAGTTTCATCATCCAGTTCTGTTGAAATACCTCCAGGAGTTGAAGAAGTTGGGTGAATTGGTCTTCCACCAATTGCTTTAACAATATCTAAACCATTTCTTCTCATTTCAATAGCTTGTAAAGCTAAATCAGGTTTATCTTTGATGATTTGGAAAACATTTCTCACTTTCCTATCTCCAGGGAAGTAAACAAAATCAGGAGCTGCTAAGAAGTAGAAATGAAGTGCATGGGAGTGCATGTAAGAACCCCAATTCATTATTTCTCTCATTTTGTATGCAGTAGGTAAAATATCATCGTCTTTAAACCCATAACATTGATCTGCTGCTTTAGCTGCAGCTAAGTGGTGTTGCACATCACAAATACCGCATATTCTTGGAACTATCCTTGGAGCTTCTTCAACAGGACGTCCTTGCATAAACTTTTCAAATCCTCTAAATTCCATAACATGTAACTTAGTATCTTGAACGTTACCCCCATCATCAAGATTTACAGTAATTTTTGCATGCCCTTCAATACGGGTTACAGGTTCCATTGTAAGTTTAACCATATTTATTTCCCTCCATCTTGTTGCATTTTAGCTGGAATTAACGCAGCTGGTAAAGTGTAAGTGTAGAAAGTACCAACAATGTCATCTAATTGATCAGCTACTCTTTCCGGATCAATTGTTTTATCTTCATCAACTCCGTAATCTGAAGCAATAGCACTAATCATTTTTGCACCTTGATCAGATACTTTTGCTGTTGGTCCATAACATCCTCTACATTGAATTGCTACACTTGGACATTCTGCTCCACATAATGAAATAGTAGCAGGTCCCAAACAAATTAATCCTTGAGCAATTAGACATAAATCATCTTCTGGTCTTCCAACTTCAAATTGTCTTTTAATAACATCCATAGCCAAACCTTCAGGTGGTTTTTCTCTTGGACAAACATCACAGAGGTTGGTTGTTGGAAGTTCAACTGCTTCACCTTTAAGTAAAGCCACAACAGCTTGAGCGACAACATCAGATCTTGGAGGGCATCCAGGAACATTTAAGTCCACATCAATTACTTCTCCTAATGGTCTAACTCTGCTTTCTAATTGTGGTACATCCTCGTTAGGTATAATTTCTTCAGGGTTAACAGTACTTGGAGAATTAATGTAAGCTTCAGTTTCTAATTCTTTAACTGTATGTAAATTACCTAATCCTGGAATTCCACCATAACATGCACAAGTACCGTAGTTAATAATAAATCCAGCTTTTTCTCTTAATTTCTCTGCTAATTCTCTATTTTCTTCATTTCTAATTCCACCTTCTATGATAACAACATCCATTTCAGGAATTTCATCATATTTGGTATCCATTAGAACTGGAGAGAATTGAAACTCAGCAAGATCTAAAACATCTAATAAAGATTCGTGAAAATCAGCAATAGATAAGTGGCAACCAGAGCATCCTCCTAACCACATTGTTCCTATTTTTGCTTTCTCTGCCATTATAATTCCTCCAAATTAAGCTTCAGCATTCAACTGGTCTTTTAAATGTGAATGTCCTAAATCTTTAATTCTATTAACCATCATTCTAACAGTTCCAGCGAATTTTTCACCTTCAGATGCAGAAATCCAGTCGTGGTATATTCTTTCTCTACCAATACCAACACCATCAGCCAACTTATAAATTAATCTCATTCTACGATCTAACTTATAATTTCCTGCATCGTAGTGACAGTCACCGTGGTGACACCCAGCTACAATAATACCATCTGCACCTTCTCTAAATGCCTTCAATACGAATTGAGGCTCTATTCTTCCAGAACACATTACCCTAATAACTCTAATATTTGGTGGGTATTGCATTCTTGATGTTCCTGCAGTATCTGCTCCACCATAGGAACACCAGTTGCAACAAAACATTACAATTTTTACATCATCATCAGCCATAGAGATTATCCTCCTCTATTAAATTGTTTTTAGATTCTCATATTTAATTAGATTTTAATTATCAGAAAAGTTTAAACTGCAAAACAATATTTAATATGTTCAATTGATTATATGATTAATACAAAAAATTACATTTTATCAATTTAAACATAAAATATTAAAATTAATCAGTTATAGAACTCTTCTTCAAATTTAATTTAAAATCTTATTTTTTTATGAAAGCCTAAATTTTTCTTAATTTTTCTGTACTTTTGAATTACTTAATGTAATCTCATTGTACTGATAATTATATTAATTTCTAAATAATATAAAGGTTACTTAGAAAAATAAATCAAAAACTTTATATATGATATTAAGTTTTTTAAAAATAATATTATGAAAAATTTTTTAGAGGTTTAAATTCATTTAAATGATAAAATAGATTATAATGAAATTCTTATAAAAATTTTAAGGATAATTATTTTCATGGTATAAATACACAGCTTTATTTACAGATATAAAACTAAAATATGATTAAATAGATAGTAATATAATGAGTCATGGATTTTAAACTATTTAAATACAAATATTCAGTATATAAATCCTTTAAAAATTAAGGTTTAACTAAATTTTTAGATCATAATTAATAATTACAAGCAGAAATAGTAATAACTTTGTATTTATTTTATTAAAATTTTAAAGGTTTATTTATTAATACAAAAATTGATTTATTTAGTTCATGATAGTTATTTTTTCATAAATATAATTTAAATAGCTTATTTTTAATTTTATCTAAAAATTTGGAATTATTTTTTTAAAAACTGAAAATGATTTTATTATAGTCATAATGGAAAAGTTCTTAAATTTTGAAATGATAATTTTTTTATTAAATTATTTAATTTTAAATATTATTTTATTAAATTATTTAATTTTAAATATTATTTCATTGAATTATTTAATTTTAAATATTATTTCATTAAATTATTTAATTTTAAATATTATTTCATAAAAATTTATAATTTTAAATTTTAAATAATATAAACTCATTTTAATTAATATAAATAATTTTAAATCAATATTTTTTAATGATATTTGTTTTTAAAAAAGTTATTTATTAAGAACTTTATCAAACCCACTATATTATTTAGAAATCTTGCAAAGATTGTAAAAGAGCATAAAATTTTTAAAATAAGTATAAATGTTTAAAAAAGAGATAATAAACTTAATAAAAATAGGATTAAAATTAAATAAAAAAAAAGAATTAAAATTAAATAAAAAAAAGAATTAAAATTAAATAAAAAAAGGATTAAAATTAAATAAAAAAAAGGATTAAAATTAAATAAATGTTCTATTTACTTCAGCTACACCAACACCTAAGTCTATATCAAAACCTAATTTTTTTAGAGTCATTTCCAATGCAGAAAAGGTAATAACTAACTCTTTATAAGTTACATTTCCCATGTGACCAATTCTAAAAACATTACCTTTTAAATGATCTTGTCCACCAGCTAACTCTACTTTATATTCATTTCTCATAGTTCCTCTAAGCTCACTATCACTTACTCCATCAGGCATATTAATCGCAGTAACGGTTGTTGATGAAACTTCTTCTTCAGGGAATAATTTAAGACCAATAGCTTTTATAGCTTCTCGTGTTGCTTTTGAAGCTATTTCATGTCTTCTAATTCTTGAATCCAATCCTTCTTCAAAAATGATTTTTAATGCTTCACATAATCCATAGACCAAAGTAACTGATGGAGTGTAAGGTGTCTCAGGTGGGGTTCCAGCACCATATTTACGATACTTTTTCAAATCTAAATAATAAGTGCTTGAGTCCACTTCATCAATCACTTTCCATCCATCATCACTTACAGTAATAGCTGCCATTCCAGGTGGTGCTGCCAAACATTTTTGTGAACCAGTAAAGCAAATATCTATTCCATATTTATCAACATCCACATGATCTCCTCCAAGAGAAGACACTGTATCAACAACATATAAAGCATCATAATTTTTTAATACATTACCTATCTCTTTAATTGGTGCAGCAACTCCTGTAGAAGTTTCATTATGAACAACAGTCACAAATTTTATATCTTCATCTTTTTCTAATTCTTCTTTGATATCTTCTGGTTTTACAGAATTTCCCCATTCAATATTAAGTTCAATTGATTTACCTCCGAAAGAATTTGTAATATCTCTCATTCTTTCACCGAACTTACCACTTATGACATTTAAGACTTTATCATTCGGGTTTAAAATATTTGCAATGGATGTTTCCATAGCAGCAGTACCTGAACCAGTTAATAAATAAGACTGGGCATTGGTTTTAAATAAGTCAGACATTAACTGAGAAGTTTCAGTTAAGATTTCTCCAAATATAGCACTTCTATGATTTACAACATTTTTAGAAATTGCTTGAAGTACACGATTAGATACATTTGTAGGACCAGGAAGCATAAGTAAGGTTTGATCCATTAAGTTTTCCTCCGTTAAATTCTTTAATAATTATTATTTTAAGTCTATTTTATTATTTTAAATCTATTTTATTATTTTATTTTAAATCTATTTATAAAAATATTTATTATTATATAAGTGTTTTGTAAATTTATTTTTTTATATATGGATATTATGAAAAAGTTCTTAAATTTTAAAATGATGAATTTTTTTATTAAATTATTTAATTTCAAATTATTATTCAATTTCAAATATTATTCATGAAAATCTATAATTTCAAATAAACAATATAAATATGTTTTAATAATATATTTTAATCAATAAATAATTAATTTAATCAATAAATAATTAATTTTAAATTAATATCATTTTAATAATATAATATTTAATTTAAAAAAGTATTTAATTTTAAAAAAAGTTAAAAAAGTTATTTATTAAGAACTTTATAAACAATATATATTCAACTTTTAAATAAATGTTTTGGTATGTATAATATATAATGAAATATTTGTTTAAATGTAAATAAGTTTTATGTTTTTCTTATTCTTTAATATTTTATTGTAATAATTTATTTAAAAAATATATAAAAATAATTCATATTTTAAAAATAATTCATATAATTATTAATATATAGTTATTAATAGGAAAAGTTCTTAAATTTTAAAAACGATGAATTTGAATTTTTTTATTAAATTATTTAATTTTAAATATCAATTTATAAAAATCTATAATTTTAAATTTTAAATAATATAAACATGTTTTAATTAATATAAATAATTTTTAATTAATATCTTTTAATAATATTTATTGTTAAAAAAATTATTTATTAAGAATTTTATCAAAACCACAATTTTATTAAAACCACTATAATTCAATAATTCGTATAATTATTGTAATTCAATAATTAACAATTTTATTTAAACCAAAAATTTAACCAAAAATTTCAGCTCAAATTTCAGCTGAAAAATTTAATTTTGCAAAACAAAACAAAATTATATATGTATTTTATAAAATAGTAATATAGTTCTAATTACCCATTATTAAAAGTTTATTATATGGTCTGATATGTGATTAATGAGAAATATTCACCTCTAAACTCACAAAAATTTAATATTTGGATTTGATATCGCTGTTAAATATGAGAATATATGATGGAATAAAAAAAATGAAAAGATATGATGGAATAAAAAATATCATGGAATACATTACTAATGAAATAGTGGTTGCAAATATAGGTTTTCCCTCAAGAGAGTTGTACGATATAAATGATAGGAATAGAAATTTTTATATGTTGGGATCAATGGGGCTTGCTTCTTCTATTGGTTTAGGATTGGCATTATCTCAAAAAGAAAAAGTTGTAGTTTTAGATGGAGATGGCTCAACTCTTATGAATTTAGGATCTTTAGTTACAATACAAAATCAGAATCCTAATAATCTTATTTTAATTGTTATTGATAATGGTGTCTATGGTTCAACTGGAAATCAGCCTACTTACAGTCAAAGCACTGATTTGCTAAAAATAGCTAAAAGTGTGGGATTTAAAAATAGCTATGATTTCAATAAAATAAATTTTAAAGATGTTTTAACTAAAAATCAGGATAATAGTACATTTATTCATTATAAAACAAGTCCTGGAAATGCAAATGTAGGAATCATTGATTTGGATCCAGAATCTATAAAAAAAAGGTTCATGAATTCTATATAACAATTAGATATTTTAAATATATAGCTTTTAAGAATATATTATGGAAAATACAGTGAATAAACTCATAAAATAAGATTTTACCATCTACTAAAGGTGGTGGAGCTTTAAATCAATGGAAGAATAATGAAATACAAAGAATTAGTGGATGTTTATGAAGCATTATCACAAACAACAAAAAAATTAGAAAAAATAGCTATACTAACAGATTTCTTTAAAAATATAGATTCTGAAAATATAGATAAAGTTGTTTTAATGTCCTTAGGTTTGGTTTATCCGAAAAATAGTGAAGAAGAACAAGGAATCGGTGATAAGATTCTTATGAAAGCTATTTCTCAGACATTTGGGGTATTAATATCAAAAGTTGAGGATAATATAAGAGAATTTGGAGATATAGGACAAGTTGCAGAAAAATTGTCTAAAGAAAAAACTCAACAAACATTTTTCTCAAAAGAATTAACAGTGAAATTCGTTTTTAACAGCATTCGAAAAATTGCAAATATATCTGGAGATAAATCACAATCACGAAAAATAGCTATTATATCAGAATTGTTATCCTCTGCATCTGGAGGCGAAGCAAAATATATTTCAAAAACTATTCTTGAAGAACTTAGACTTGGTGTAGGTGAAGCAATAGTTCGTGATGCTATATCTAATGCATTTGGAATAGATAAAGAAATCACTGAAAGAGCGATCATGCTAACCAATGATTTAGGTTTAGTAGCTAAATTTGCTAAAGAAAAAGGTGAAAATGGTCTTAAAGAATTAAATCTAATTCCTGGTCGACCTGTTAAACCAATGTTAGCTCAACTTTCTCCAGGCATAGACATTAGTCTTAAAGAAATGGGAAATGCTATATGCGAAACAAAGTATGATGGAATAAGAATTCAAATACATAAAAAAGGAGATGAAATTAACTTTTTCACAAGAAGATTAGAAAATGTGACTAATGCAATTCCTGAAATGATGGAACCTATAAAAAATGGATTTCCAAATGAAAATTTCATTGTTGAAGGAGAAATTATAGCTACAAGAGATGGAAAACCTATTTCATTCCAATACATTTTACAAAGAGTTCGCAGAAAATATAATATAGATAAAGCTATTAAAAGTGTCCCATTAACTTTATATTTATTCGATGTTCTTTACTATAAAACTCCACTTATAGATAAACCCTTAAAAGAAAGAAGAGAAATTTTAGAGCATATTATTAAACTTGGAGATAAAATAAATTTATCTACCAAGATTGATGTGAATGTAGAGACCATTTATAAAGCTGAAGAATTATTTAAAGACTCAATATCTAAAGGACATGAGGGAATAATGATTAAAGATCCTGATGAACCTTATATTCCAGGTATTCGCGGGAAAAAAATGTTAAAATTTAAAGCAGAACCTGAAACCTTAGATGTTGTTGTAGTAGGAGGAACTTATGGTCTTGGTAGAAGGTCTAACTTTGTTGGTTCATACTTAGTTGCTTTAAAAGATGAAGATAATAAGTTAAAAACAATGGCTCATGTTGCAACTGGTTTAGATGATGAGACCTTAGAACATTTAACTAATTTAATGGAGAAATATAAAAAATATGATAAAGGCACTAAAATATTTGTCGAACCAAAAATAATTCTTGAAATAGCTTATAGTGAGATTATAAAAAGTCCAGAATACGAAACAGGATACTCCTTAAGATTTCCAGTAGTTAAAAGAATTAGAAATGACAAGGGTGTGGACGATATTAATACCGTTAAAAGTTTAAAAGCCATGTTTAAATCTTAATTATTAGATATTTTAATGCTTATTCTAAAATTTTTATCTTTTTTAATTAATTTGGCTTTTATAGGAATAAAATGAGAATCTATTAAATATCTTAAGTATGTTACTTCATTTTTAGGTAACTTAAGTTTAGTTTTTATTTTAAATTTATCTTTTTTTATTTGACATGAAATTTTTCCATTGGCATCAATGTATATTTCTGTTTTCAAATCATCCATATTTTTCTTAATCTTTTCACTTTCAAAGTTTGTAAGATTTAATCCTGCAGTTATATTCAAAGGATGGTTATCAACCTTTATCTTATTCATTTTAAAGTTATTATTTGCTTCTGTTGCACTTATTCCTTTCTGATTTTCTGATGCAACATACCAAGCTCGTCCTATTACTTTATCAATGCTTTGTTCAGATGGGATCACTCCTTTATTTTCATAGGTTCTTATAAGTTTTAATACTTCTTCTTTTTCAACATTCTCTTGAAGAGAACTAATAGCCAATCTTGTTAGAACTGGACCGTAATTACCTCGTCTAAAAGTCGCCCAAACAGATTCAAAATCATGATGCAATCGTCTTTTTAGTATTTCATTGATAAGATTTCCATTTAAATAAGCTATTTTCATTAAATGGGGTCTTGAATAGCTATTTAATTTATGTAGAATGTTTTTCCAATTCCTTACCCCATTAATATTATTTTTTTTAATTTCTCTTTCAAGTATTTTAATTGTTGATTTTGGAAGTAATTCTTTTATATTTTCAGGAATTTCCATATTATTTTGAATTATCCTATTTCGAATGTTTCTTCCAGATATTTTATCTTCAATTTTTAATTCTGGGATTATATGGAAAGTCATGTTTTTGTTGTATTTTTTTTTTAAGAATTCATTCACTGCAAACCACCTAATAACATTTCTACTTGGAAGGTTTCTATCTATTCCAATGAAAATCCCTTGGTTTACAAATTTTTTGGAGTAGTTTTCAATCTTTGTTTTCGTAACATTCGATGCATCCACATAATCAACAACACCATTTTCTATCATCATAGCTATTCTAATGGGAACAGAATAGGATAATGTTAGGCGATGATGAAGCCCTTCAACAGGTATTACTTTATCTGCACCTAATTTAAGAGCCATTTCTTTTCTTGATTCGTATGGTGTGAAAAAGGGTGCATGATTTGCACTATAATCTTTATTAAGATAAATAGCTACTTTATCCCCATGTTCATTACCTATTTCTTTAGCTTTAGCTATTAATTTTTCATGTCCTTTATGAACTGGATCAAAATCAGCACTTATTCCAATCATTCAATTTCCTTTAAAAAATAGGTCTGTTTATTTTTATTTCTCTATAAAATTCTGGGCAATTCTATTCATCAGATAATTTCAACACACCAGCTATTATTAACCATATTCCCACAATACTTCCTAAAATTATAGGGTCTTTAATAAGTGAACCAATAAGAATATATAAAATTCCTAATATTATTCCACTTATCCCTGTCCAATAGCCTATTTTGCTATATCTACTTCCTATTAATGCAATAAGACTTATAATCATTAATAATATTCCTAATAAGTAAAGATTTAAACTTATTAAAAATGCGGTTATTGCTGGACTGAAAAGTACCAATATACTTAATATAAATAGTATTAATCCAAAAATTATGTACACTAAAGATGTTTTAGGGGAGAAATCTAATTCAGCCATCCCATTAATAATTAAAAACACGGATAATAATAATATTGATATTCCACTTATAACATCCACAGTTAAAATCCCTAATATTGGAAAAATAACGATGATAATACCCAATATTATTGATATGATACTTGTAATACCTTTTTTCATTGAATTCCTCTAATCGATTATTTTAATATTTAAAGAACTATTATTAATACTTTTTATTATAATTATTTAGTAATGAATTTAATTTATTTAATATTAATTTATTTTAACTATAGTCATGATGAAAAAGTTCTTAAATTTTGAAATGATAATTTTTTATTAAATTATAGTCGTAATGGAAAAGTTCTTAGATTTTGAAATGATAATTTTTTTATTAAATTATAGTCGTAAGGAAAAGTTCTTAAATTTTGAATAATAAATTTTTTTATTAAATTATTTAATTTTAAATATTATTTCATTAAAATCTATAATTTTAAATAATATAAACTTATTTTAAATAATATAAACTTATTTTAAATAATATAAGCTTATTTTAAATAATATAAATAAATTTTAAATAAATATATTTAATAATATTTATTTTTAAAAAAGTTATTTATTAAGAACTTTATCAAACACACTATAATTAAATAGTTTATTTGGACACTGTTCAAATCTTTAATGATGAAATATTCTTAAGGAGAGTAATTTTTATAGCTTTGCAATATTTGGATCTACAAAAACTTTTTGACCTATAAAAACTTTTTGACCTATAAAAATTTAACTAAAAAAGCTTAGTATTGCATTTACTTGAGATTTTAATATTTTTAAAAGTTTTATGCGATGATTTTAAGTGTTATTGAAATTTTAAAGTTTTTTTAAAATAAAAATTTGATTTCAATTAAATTTCTGATACCACTCTAAAATTAATTCTAAAATTAATACTAATAAAACTTATCATTAAACATTTAGACATTGCCTTAATTCTTTTCTTTTTATTTTTTAGTTTTCTAATATTTTCGTGATTTTATCTTGAATATTTATGAATTCTTCACTGTTTCGTTTTCTTGGTCTAGATAAATTATTATTGTAAACTTCTTTTATATGAGCTGGGTTTTTCCCCATTAAAACTATATGATCGGCTAAGAAAACTGCTTCATTAACATCATGAGTAACAAATATTACTGTTTTCTCTGTTTTCTGCCAAATTCTAATCATTTCTTCTTGTAATTTATGTTTATTCTGCATATCTAAAGCTGAAAAAGGTTCATCCATTAATAGTATTTCAGGATTATTTACAAGAGATCTTATAATAGCTACCCTTTGTTGCATTCCACCAGAAAGCTCATGAGGATAAAGATTTTCAGTATTCTCCAAACCAACAGATTTCAAATATATTTTCGCTCTTCTAATATTCTCTTCCTTAGATTCTTTTCCTATATCTAAACCAAAAGTCACATTATCTAAAACATTTAACCATGGAAATAAGGAGTACTGTTGGAAAACAAAACCTCTCTCTTTAGATGGTCCAATGATTAATTCTCCATCCTTTATTATCTCTCCACTATCTATCTTTTCAAGTCCAGCAATTAATCGTAGTAATGTTGTCTTCCCACAACCAGAAGGACCAAGTAAGCAAACAAAATCCTTGCTTTCAATCTTTAGATTAACATTTCTAAGTGAAAAAACTTCTTTTTCATTGGTTTTAAATGTTTTATTCAAATTCTTAATTTCAACTGTCAATTTAATCCCTTTTTTTCTAAAATAGCTATTTTTCTATTTATTACTATAATAATTAATACTTACTAATATTTACCAGAATATTTTACTTTGAATTTCCTTAAATATTATATCAAAAACCAAACCAATGATTCCTATTGATAACATACCAACAACTACTGCACCAGTATCAAATAATTGAGAGGAATTCATGATTAAATGTCCTAATCCATCATTAGATGCGACCATTTCAGCTGTGACTGTACACATTAGTGCTATTCCAACACCTACCTTTAAACCAGATATTATTGCTGGTGTTGATGATGGAATGATTATTTTAGTTATTGTTTGAAAGCTAGAAGTACCTAAAGTCTTACCTGCTTCAATCAGTACTTTATCCGTTCTTTTAATACCATCAATAGTGTAAATAAGAATTGGGAAGAAACATCCCATGAAAATAATGAATACTCCTGGAATTACACCAATACCAAACCATAAAATAGAAAATGGAATCCATGCCACAGGAGGTATTGGTCTTAAAATACCAATAATAAATTTACTCATTTCTTCTAAATTTTCAGACCAACCAAGTAAAACTCCAAGTGGAATAGCTATTATTGATGCTAAAATCAATCCCAGTAAAACTTTAATCAATGTACTAACAACATCAGTAAATAGTTTTCCTGAAACAATCAATTGTTGAGCTGATGCTATAACCATTAAGGGAGTGGGTAAAACATAGCTTGGGACTAAATTTATTGGAACAGTAAATATGTACCAAAAAATAAGGATAAATATCGGTAATAATAGGGGTAGTACTTTTTTATTCAACATAATCACATTTTAATTTAATTCATTTAACATACACTGTAAAAAGAGGATGGCTTTTTGCAATTAAAAAATTAAGAAAATCAAAGAATTTGTTATCATCTAAATTTTTTCTCTCTAAAAGCCAATTTTTAAATTTTAAATTTTCACCCTATTTTTATAGTGTTGTTTAAATATTCAATTATTTTTAACATATTTAATTATGGTATAAAACTTAGATTTTTGCGAAAATCATTAGTTCTATTTTCTTAAGATCAATCTTTTTAAAATTAAAATTGTTATTTTTAAAAATTAAGTAAAATAAACTATTTAATTATAAATTAATATAATCTATTAAATAATTTTGAAAATTAAAATATTTTAAATTTTAATATAATGATTTTAAATTGATTTTAAATTTTAAGATATAATTTTAAATTTTAAATAATATAAATTTATTTTGATTAATATAATGATTTTAAATTTTAATATAATGATTCTAAATTTTAAATAATATAAATTTATTTTAAATAACATGAATAATTTTAAATTAATATTTTTTAATAATATTATTTTTAAAAAAATAAAAAAATTATTTATTAAGAACTTTATCATTTATTAAGAACTTTATCATTTATTAAGAACTTTATCAAAACCACTGTATTTAAAAATTAGTTAATAATTTCAAATAACTTTTCTTTAGAAATTGGCTTTTTAATAAAACCTAATCCTATTTCAATGTCTATAAAGTTCATAACATTGTTAATATACTCATCACTTAAACCATAATTAAATTTAATATTTTTAAGAGATTTCTTTTCAACAGAAACATTTTTAACTATTGTATCTGGTAGGAAACCTGCAGCCACATCAGTATTTTCAAGGATGAACTTAGTAGCATTTTCATGAATATCCAACATAGTTTTAAGAGTTGATTTTTTAGTTTTTATAAAATCTTCTCTTGCTACAATAACACAACATGGATGATCAGGAAGTATGTCATGTGATGATGCAATTTCAACACCCGAACCATCTTCAACAGGAATTGTAACATAAGGTTCATATGGAACAATAGCATCAAGTTTTTTTGTTCTTAAAGCATTTACCATAGACGAAATCAATGAATCAACCACTGAAACATTATTCTTTGATAATCCATTTTTTTTAAGAGCATAAGTTAATAACACATTTTGTATTGAAGCAGCTCCAGGTGTAGCTATTGTTTTTCCTTCCAAATCATTTATTGAAGTTATATTTGAATCCTTACTCACAACAATTCCACTACCTTCATTTTGAACTGAAGAAACAATTTTAGCTGGAATTCCTTTGGAAATAGAAGCTACTACTGGTGATATTCCAACATATCCCATATCAATATGCCCACTTGCAATCGCAACCATTAAACTCCCACCATTATTAAATTCAAAAAGGTTAAGAGTAATATTATTATCTTCATACCACTTTTTAGCTTGACCAACAAATAATGCAGAATCATGATCTGAAGGCAAATATCCCATATTTACAACATTATCATTACTATTCTGACTACTAAAAATAAGACTAATTCCTAAAGCAGAAAGAATTAACAAAGCAGCAATAATTGCAATAGATTTTTTTTTCCCCATAAATATCAGATCAAATATTAAAAATTATTTTTTTTTTATGTTATTTTTTTTTTATTTTTTTAAGTTATAATTCTTATAGAAAAGTTCTTAAAATTTGAATGACCATTTTTTATTAAGTTATTAGCATAAGATAAAAATCTTTCACACAATATCATCTCATACTACTTAATATATATATTTTCTTTTTTTAAGTATTTAAACTTAAGTTATTGTAAAATTAGTATAGAAATCTAAAATCCAATCTATTTTTTAAGTAAAAAATTTAGAATATAAACACTTAATCAAATTTTTAGCATATATTTTTAATTTTTTATTCACAAAATCATCCTCTGTTTACACTACCATGTCTGATAGTACAGCATCCATTTTTGAAATCTCCTTCAATATTTTATCATTTGTTTTATTATCTAAAAACAATAATAATCCATATAATTTTTATCGTATAAATAATTATTAGCTAATATGATATTATTTTTATTAATTTTTATTAATATTATATTATTTTTATTAATTTTTATTAATATGATATTATTTTTATTAAAAAATCATAATAGTTGTGACTTATAGTCTTAATGGAAAAGTTCTTAAATTTTGAAATGATAATTTTTTTATTAAATTATTTAATTTTAACTATTATTTCATGAAAATTTATAATTTTAAATTTTAAATAATATAAATTTATTTTAATTAATATAAATAATTTTAAATCAATATTTTTTAATAATATCTATTTTTAAAAAAGTTATTTATTAAGAACTTTATCAAACC
>JAITPS010000020.1 GCA_031289325.1 Candidatus Methanovirga meridionalis | reverse complement strand
AAAATGTAGTGGTTTTGATAAAGTTCTTAATAAATAATTTTTTTAAAAGTAAATATTATTAAAATATATTTATTTAAAATTGTTTATATTATTTAAAATGAATTTATATTATTTAAAATTTAAAATTATATATCTTTATAAATTAATATTTAAAATTAAATAATTTAATAAAAAAATTCATCATTCAAAATTTAATTTTCAATAATGACTATAATTATCCTAATATTCTATCTCTAACTTAAAAAAAATTAATAAAGGAATTATAAGATGATTAAAAAAGAAAACTTTTTAATGATTAAAAAAATAATATTACTCTTACTTAGTACATTTATTTTAATAAGCATTATTAATGTTAATTCATCAAGTATTGATTTATCATCATCTGTATCTGAAAGTTATAATCCTAATTACAATATTTTACTAATTACCATAAGTTTATTAATTTTTTATCTTATAAGCTATATTCTTTATGATAATAAAAATATTAGTAGAAATACTTATAAAAGAATTTGGACTTTAGTATTACTATTTAGTTTTTTATTTACAGGAATAAGTGGGATATTATTATCAACATTATCTGACTTTAGTATAAATAACTTTTTTAATTTCAACCTAATATTTTGGCATGTTGAATGTGGCATAGTATTTGCTATCACTATTATTTTCCATATTAACATTCATTTAAAAACTATTATTAAATTCCTCAAACTATAATCATAAGATTCTTTAAATCTTAATCATAAATATGAATAGTTTAAAAGCTTAGATGATACCTATAAACTCCCTTAGAATAATAGTAAAATTAGTGAAGTTTGTTAAATAAATATTGTAATATTGATTATCATGAAAAAGAAAAAAACTTTATTTATAATAATTACAATATTTACATGTTTAATCTTAACTTTATCCAATGATTCAATATGAAACTATTTTTAGAGATGTGTACCTCACTAAGTCTTTATTTAAAGATTATATTGGTGTGAATGTTGACAAATACCCCATTAAAAAGGAAAAAAAGCTTTTAAAGTTCATGCATACGATACATAGCAAAGTTTTAATTAAGTTAAACTGAAAATAACCATAATTATTTTAGAAGTATTTGCCTTACTTACCAATATAAATGATTTTTATAAATTTTATCAATTTGTAAAATTTTATCAATTTGTAATATATTATACAACTAAACCTATAAAATAATATTAAAAGGAGGATATAATGAGAAAAAGAACTTTAATAATATTAACTATAATGTTTGTAATGATCATTGCATATACTATAATGACCTTCACAGGAGATAATGTCATTGTAAATGAAAATCTTGAAAATTATACTCATAATGAATTATCTTTCCAGTACCCTGAAAGTTGGCATGTTGAAACTATTTCTAACAAAAGTGGTGGTGTTAATAAAAGCTATTTTGATAAATTAATCAATCCTAACATAGGTGAAATAATTATAAATAGGCAATATATTCCTTCTTCAGAGTATAATATTCCTAAAAACTTTATCCCTGAAGAAATAAATGAGGATGAAAGTAAGCTTAAATTAACCTCTAATAAAAAAAATAAAATAAATGATATAGAAGTTTATGAAAACGAATATGTTCTTAAAAATGATAATTCAAAGATAGTAAAAGAATTATGGGTAAATAAAAATAATGCAGTTTATAGTATCATTCTTTATGGAAACAAATCTAATGTTATTGATATAATTAAAAACAATATAAAAATTAGTGATAAAACATTAACTAAAAATCCAATATTTGGAACTATTGTAATACCAAAGCTTGGTTGTACTTGGAATATAAGAACCGATACCGTGAATGCATATAATAGTGTTTGGCATTATACCAAAAGTTATTATCCTGGAGAAAAGGGAGTTATGGGAATATCAGGTCATCACACAACTCTCTCAGCACCATTTAATCATTTAGAAACATTAACAAAAGGAGATAAGATTTATATTAATGATTTCTTAACTCAAAAGAAATATACATACGAAGTGGTTTCAAATTATGATATAAGACCTGCAAATGATCCATCTTATGTTCAATTCAAAAATGGTGAGAAAGAATTAATGCTGGAAACTTGTTGGCCTCCAGGATACATATATGAAGAATTATATTGTCATTCTAAGTTGATTAGTATTGAACCATTAGTATAAACATTATTCTACTTAATTTTAGAAAAAGTTTTAATTCGTGGGTTAAAAATGAAATTATCATCAAAGACTAATGAATATATTGTTCCAGAATACAGTTTAACTGGAGATTTACTCTCTTTTCTAACCTGTAATCTCCAATATAGATATCAGAATAAAGGTTCTCTGCAACCATCAAGACCATTGCAACTTTGGTTTGGAGAATTTATTCATGGAGTTATGGAGGAAGCATATACTGAATGGACACTTAAAAAAACACAATTCCCCTGGGATTGGTTAAAGGATATTAGACCAATCGAAGAAAAAATTGATCAACGAATGCAAGCAAGAGGTTTATATCCTCCAAATCCAAAATATTTTACTCCTTATAAAGAAGTAATTGAGAATGAGCCTATTGAAATTCCTCTAAAAAGAATTATAAGTACAAGAATTGAAAATTCAATTAACTTATGGGGAAAACACTTATTTCCTTTAATGGATTCAGCTGAAGTTTTAGTTAAAGGTTTACGAACAATGCCTTTAGAAGATAAAATAAACAGACGTTCAGATTTTTATTGCATTAATGGAGTAATAGATGTAATAAGTTCTTTAAAAATTAATTCTCCTGTTTCCAAAAATAATTTAATTGTAGAGTATTTAAAAAAAGAAGAATTTTATAAAAAAAATCGCCTAAACTTTGAGAGAGAATACGAAATAATAATTGATTATAAAGGAATGAAAAGACCCTTGCAGGATTCTAAACCATTAGAAAATCGATCTACTTGGAACTATCATGAATGGCAAATATTAACTTATAGTTGGCTTAGATACAAACAAACTAATTCAAGGGAGATAATAGCTGGAATAATTTTTTATTTGAATGAACTTCTTCCTTCAAATGAAGATTTACATGTTATAAAGACAGATATTGAAAGTGGTAGAAGTGATGTTAAAATAAGTAAAAAAGATAAAGATTTAATTGATGATTGGGATGGAACCGAAGAAAGCTTTCCTAATCTTTCAGATTCATTTAAATTAGATAGATCTATTAGAATAATTGAAATTAGTAAAGAAAAAGTTAAAAAAGCTTTAAAAGAATTTGATAATGTTGTAAATGATATTGAAAAATCTACATTAAATGAAAGTAAGGAAAAATCAATAAAAAAGTCATGGGGAGCTGATGGTGATGATAGAACTTGTGGTGCATGTGACTTTAAAAATTTTTGTAACAAACACAGTAATGATCCTTTTAAATTTCTTACAATTCCTTAAAATATCATTTAAAAATATATTATTAATTTAAAAATAAAAATATATTGATAATTTATTTATATTCTTTATAATTCAATATTAAACAATCCCAAAACTTTTTATAAATTATATTAAAAACTAAATGATTTACAATTTAATAAAATAATAATTAATAAAATAATAATTAATAAAATAATAATTAATAAAATAATAATTAATAAAATAATAATTAATAAAATAATAATTAATAAAATAATAATTAATAAAATAAT
>JAITPS010000011.1 GCA_031289325.1 Candidatus Methanovirga meridionalis | reverse complement strand
AAATAATATAAATAAATTTTAAATAATATAAATAAATTTTAAATAATATAAATAAATTTTAAATAATATAAACAATTTTTAATTAACATAAATAAATTTTAATTATAATTATTATGATTAAATTCTTAAATTTTGAATGATAATTTTTTTTATTAAATTATTTAATTTTAAATATTAATTTATAAAAATATATAATATTAAACTTTAAATGATATAAACTTATTTTAAATAATATAATTAATTTTAAATAAATATATTTTAATTTAATTAATTTTAAATAAATAAATTTTAATTTAATTAATTTTAAATAAATAAATTTTAATTTAATTAATTTTAAATAAATAAATTTTAATTTTAAATAATTATATTTTAATTATATTTATTCTTAAAAAAATTATTTATTAAGAACTTTATCAAAGATACTATAATACATACTCAACTAATTTGGATTTTAATAAGAAAAAATAAATATTAATTTTAAAGTGATAATTTTAAAGTGATTTAATGAAAAGATTTGCCTTAAAGGTTGCATATTTTGGGTCTGAATTTTATGGTTTTCAAAGACAACCAAATTTTAGAACCGTTGAAGGAGAAATCATAGACACTTTAATTGATTTAGAATTAATTGATAATGTATTCGAGTCTAAATTTTCTATTGCTGGGAGAACAGATAGAGGTGTTCATAGTTTAGGAAATGTAATAGCTTTTAACTGTGAAAAAGAACCTATAATTAATCAAATTAATGATTCTTTAAGTGATGATATTCAAATAATAGCTAAAACATCTGTTCATTTTGGTTTTAAACCAAGATATTCAATAATGAGGCATTATAGATATTTTTTAAAGAATTTTTATGATGATGATTTAGATTTATCATTAATTAAAGAATTAGCTAAACTTTTTGAAGGAGTTCATGACTTTACAAACTTTACAAAAAGAAACCAAAAAGAACCAATTCGTAAAATCAATAATATAGAAATTAATAAAATTGATGGAATTAATAAAAGTTATCAGATTTATGTTGATGTTTTTGGAGCAAGTTTTCTTTGGAACATGGTAAGAAAGATGATGGCAGTTTTTTGTGATGTGGGGAGAGGTAAATTGAATATAGATGAGGTAGTTAATTATTTTAATCCTTCTTTCCAAGCCCATATTAGACCATTATCTGCAAAAAACTTGATTTTAGTTGATGTTCATTATAAAAATATTAAGTTCCAATATGATGATTATGCAGTGGAAAGATTTCAAAGAGTTTTAAAAAAAAAGATATTGGATTATGAAAAAAAATATTCCTCAACAAAGAATATCTTATTCAGTATTCCTGAAATTAATAATGAGTAATATTAAATGAACACAAAAAGCGGAATAAAAAAAAGCATGAAATAGTATTATAAAAAACAATAGCTTTTAGAAACTCTCTAATGTTTCTAATTTTTATCCTTTATTCTCATTGTTGCATGTCTATGAGCCCAACACTGAATACAAACACCAACAGGAAGTCCAGCTGTGTGAGTATCGGCTTTTATAATCTTAACATCTAAAACTGTAGTTTTTCCTCCAAGCCCCATTGGTCCAATATCTGTTTTATTAGCCTCATTTAAAATATCTTCTTCAAGTTTAGCTAAAAGTTCATCAGAATTTCTCACACCGATTTCACTTAGAATTGCTTTTTTACTTAATTTAAGAGCAAAATCGCTTGTTCCACCAATACCCACACCCACAACAATTGGTGGGCATGGCTTACCTCCAGCTCTCTTTATAGCATCAACTACCAAACATTTAATCCCATCTATCCCTATTCCAGGTAATGCCATTACCAGCACATTATTGTTTTCAGACCCAAAACCTTTTGGTAATACTGTAAACTCTATATAATCATCATCAATTAGCTCAATATCAATCAGTGGAATCTTAACACCAACATTATCCCCAGTGTTAACTCTTGTTATAGGATCCACAATATTTGGTCTGAGTGGTACTTTTTTAGTGGCTTTTCTTAAACCAGATATAATTCCATCATAAAGATTCTCAACCTTAACATTTCCAAGTTTTACAAAAATTATAGGTAATCCTGTATCTTGACACATAGGAATATTTTTTTTCTCAGCCAATTTAATATTCTTTAAAATAGCTTCAAGATTTAAACATGCTAATTCATTACTCTCTATTTTAAGAGCATTTTCTATTGATTTTACAACATCTTTTGGCAGAGAGATAAGTGCTTTTTTAAAAAGTTCATATATTACATTTTCTATTTCTTTTTCACTAATCATAATTATCATCTATTAATTTTTTATCCTTTAGAACTTATTCAAAAATTCCATTAAATTTTTAAATTGGTTAATTGAGCTTTAAAATCCGATTTTTCGTTTCTAAAAGTTTGAATGAATTTTATAATGTTAATTTATATTTAAAATTAATTATATTATTTATTAATGAAATAAAAGATTAAAAGTTTTAATAAAAATAATTGATGGGTAATCTTTTAATAAAATTTAAATAAAAAATCAATTTTATCTTATATAGTGAATTCATAAATTATATAGTGAATTCATAAAACTTTTAATAAATAACTTTTTTAAAAATAAATATTAATTTAAAAATATAATTTAAAAATATTAATTTAAAATTATTTATATCAATCAAAATATATTTTATATTATAGTCATTATGGAAAAGTTCTTAAATTTTGAATTATAATTTTTATTTATTTTTGAATAATTTTTATTTATTTTTGAATTATAATTTTTATTTATTAAGTTATTTAAAATTGAATAAATTAATAAAAAAATCATTGTTTTAAAATTAAAACTTTTTTACAATTCTAAAAAGATTAAAAAAAGAAAATTAAATTATTATATTAAAAGTAAAAATAAAAGTAAAAATAAAAGTAAAAATAAAAGTAGAAATAAAAGTAGAAATAAAAGTAGAAATAAAAGTGGAAAAGATTGTTTTCCACCTCAAGGTTATAACTTGATTTAGTAAAGCTTAAATTTATTTTATAAAATTAGTTATATTTATTTTATAGTGTTAATTATATTTATTTTATAATATTAGTTATATTTAATATTAATAATTGGTTAAAGGATAGATAACTAATAGGTGTAACAATGGAAAAATCACAACTTGTAAACTTCATTGGCAAAATGATGGAAGATTCTGGATTTAAGATTTATAAGAATTTTAAAGCATCAGACAAGATTATAGATATTTATGCTGTTCTTCCTACATTAATAGGTGATTTTGGAGTGGTTGTTACATGTAAAAACTATGATAAACAATTTAACGTTGGAATAGAAATTTTGAAAGATATGGAAATGATATCTAAAAGATTAAAGGCTTCAAAAGTTGTTATTGTTACAAGTTCTTCATTTTCATCCCAAGCAATTAATTATTCCACAAGAAAAGACATTAAACTAATTGATAGAGAAGACTTAATAAAATTTGCTAAAAAATTCTCTAAAGAAAATAATGGAAATATTCCCTCATCTAATAATGAAAATTTTGATTCTGATAAATCTTCTAATTTGAAACCTAATAGATCACTTAATCAGGATAATACTTTTCTTGAAAAAACAAAAAAATTTGGTTCAGATGAAAAAGGAGATAGACTTTCAAACCCAAAAAATAGTTCCTCTACAAAAAATAAAAACATATTAGGTTCAATATTTTCAAGAAATAATAAACAATCCTTACAGGATACTTTTAATAATAAACCAAAAAAGAAAAATGTAAACTATGGAGTAGTATTAAAAACGATTTTAAACAATGCCATTATAATGATAATTATAGTTGTTTTGTTGTCTTATTTCATTCCATACACTCTTGAAAAGTTAGAAGTACTTCATGGCAAAGAAACTGGTATACTTGAGATATTATTATCTTTAATTTTATCATTTGGAATGGTTTTATTATTGAATAAAAATAAAGCTGTATGGATAATAAAAGGAACAATTGTATTTTTTAGTTCAGTCGCAATTCTAATTATTTTAATATTTGTTTTATAAATAATATTATTATCTACATTTTTAATTTAAAATTTATTATAAATTTAAAACTCATTAATATTATTACTTACATTTTTAATTTAAATTCATTAATACTATAAAATTCATTATAAACTTAAAATAATAGTTAATTTTAAAAAAAACAATTAAATGGTTCCGACGCGATTCGAACGCGTGATCCCCTCGTTGTAAGCGAGGTATCATACCCCTAGACCACGGAACCAACAACAATTTAGATTATGTTTTGAAAGTATATAAAGTTTTCTATAAATTGACAAATCTGTCAACTTAAGAAAATTATTTTTTTAAAAGAAAATTATTTTTTTAAACTTGGATTGAAATTACAAATGGAGCTTTTATAAACAAGATTTTAGTAGAAATTTTAATCATATATGTTACTAAATTAAATTTCCAATACCTTCTCTTAGAATAATAGGCTTTGACTTAGTTAAATCAACAACCGTTGAAAATTTATCTGATTTTAAAGGCCCTACATCAATAGCTAAATCAACATCATGATCTAATTGTTTAGCTATTTCTTTTGGAGTTGATAATGTCTCCATTGAAGATTCATTAGCACTTGTGGCTGTTATAGGGAAAATTTTTGAAAGTTCAATAGCTATTTCATTTTTTGGAATTCTAATCCCAATTTTATGGCTGTTTCTATCAAAAAATTTAAACCCCAAATCTCTTTTTTTATACATGATAAATGTAAATGGTCCTGGAAGATTTTTATTTAAAATATTTATGTTTATCTTATTTCCTTCAGCTAACATTAAAACTGATTTAATTGATGAAAAACAAACTGAAACAGCTTTATTTTCATCTCTTTTCTTAAGTTTATAAAGTTTTTTAACGGCATCGGTGTTAAAGATATTTACACCTAAACCATAAACTGTATCGGTAGGATAAATAATTACTCCACCTTCTGAAAGAATATGAATGGCATAATCTATTATATCTAAATCTAAACCATTATTAATATTTAAAATTTCCATAAAACACCAATTACATACAATCAACTAAATTCCGTATTAATCAACTAATTCCGTATTAATCAACTTAATTCCGTATTAATCAACTAAATTCCGTATTAATCAACTAAAATTGCCTGATGTATTAAAATGTCTGAATTTAAATAAATTTAAAAATATATTCAATAATCATATAAAAATATGAAAATTATAAAATCATAAAAAAAAATCATGAAAAAATGATTAAACACAATTAATAGTTAATTATAGTTATTATGAATAAATTTTTAAATTTTAAAGTATAATATTATTTTTATTATAATCATTATGGAAAAGTTTTTAAGTTTTGAAAGATAATTTTTTTATTAAATTATTTAATTTTAAATATTAATTTATAAAAATTTATAATCATAAAAAATTTATAATCTTAAATTTTAATTAATATAAATATATTTTAATAATATAAATATATCTTAACATGGTGTCTCAAAAATGTAGAAAATCGACGGAATTTCCATAGAGATTCAATATTATTTATCATCAACAATCGGAGATTCTTCGTTTCTAACTTTAAAAACTAAAGTTTTTAAAATAAAGAAAAACTTCATTTTTCTAACTTTAAAAAATAGAAAATTTTTTAAAATAAAAGAAAATAATTTTAGAGAACACTATAATACTAAATTAGATCAATAACATTTTTTACAGACTAAAGTAAGCACTGGATCGTCATAAAATGAATTTAAAAAAGTTAATTGATTTAATTTTAATAACATTGATACTTATTGATACAATATTATTATTAACCACACTTTTGTATGACTTTAATCAACAACATTACAATATAATATCTTATTTTGATTTAATAGTTTGTTTATTTTTATTTGTAGATTATATCCATAATATTAACAATGCATCTAATCAAAAAAAATATATCCTTTCTAATTGGTTGGATATAATATCCATACTCCCAGATATCTTTTTAAACATGATATTTTCATTTTTAGGTTTAAATAACTTCACAGGTTTAATAAGACTATTAAAACTGGTTAGAGTAACAAGAGTTTTAATTTTATTTAGAACAAATATTAAATTAATACGCAATTTTATTAAAGAAACATATTTAGATAAATTAATAGTTATAGTTATAGTTTTCATTATTTTTAGCAGTGCCTTATTTTATTATAATGGAACAGCTGATAGTCTTATTAATGGATTTTATTATGTTATAACTACTTTAACAGGTGTAGGTTATGGTGATATTGTTCCCACCACTACTTTTGATAAATTTGGCTATGTTATTAATGATTATGGGATTTTTAATGTTCGGTACTTTAACTGCAGCTATTTCGTCGTTATATACTCAAAGAATTGAAAATAAAACTAAAGATGACCTAAATGAAAAATTAGATTATATTATAAAAGAGATGAATAAAAATAAAGAAAATATTGAGGAAAAGTAGGTATTATAAAATTAGGAAGGATAATTTTTGTATTTAGCCATATTTTTTAAAGTTCAATGATTTGGATTGTAATTTTTCACAATAGATGCTATTGTGAAGTAAAGACTTAAAATTCTTAAAATTATTATTTAAATGTCTAATTAGCTAAACTATTAAAAATCAATGGTTTAAAAAGAGAATGAAAATTGAAAATCTGAAATTTGTTTTTCATGCAAAAAAATTAGATCATATATGTGGCATCGAATTTTTAGTCTATTTTCTTAATTTTAAAAAGTTTTCTATTTTTTAAAGTTAGAAACGAAAAATCTCCGATTTTTCTAAGTTATCTTCGATAACAAATTTTCAATTTTCTTCATTTTTCAATTGTAAAAATCTATGCTAAATTTACATTACCAAGTTATTTATTAAGAACTTTATCAAAACCAGCACATAATAAAATTAAATATAAATATATTAATATATAATAAAAGTATATAATAAAAAATATATTAAATTTAAATATTATATGTAATTTTGTAATTTATATGTAATTTTGTAATTTTATAATTAATATATATGATTAATTTCATAAATAAAGAACTAATTTAATTAATTTTATAAATAAATTTAGAATAAAACTTATAAATAATATTATAAATAAATTTAGAATAAAACTTATATTAGAATAAAACTTATAATTAATCTTATAAATAAAATAAGTGTTTGAATTATAAAATATTCTATTTAAAATTGAATTTAATACAAAATTATCAATAAAACTATCATTAGATCTATATGATAGGAGTGATGAATAATATGGAAACAATCCCATTTGACCCTGAAATTGACAAATTAGAAGATCTTAAAAAAGAAATTCAAATATTAAAAGAAGAAAACACTAAAACTAAAAGAAATTTAATGTGGAAAGTTAGAAAATTAGAAAAAGATAAAGTTTTCACAGAAAATGAAAAAATTAGATTAGAACGTGAACTTAAAATTTTAAAAGTAGAGGTAGAAAGATTTAGGTCTCCACCATTAGTTTTAGCAACTATAACTGAAATCTTAGACAATAATCGATTAGCTGTAAAGAGTAGTACAGGCCCACATTTTCTTATAAACTACTCTAAATTTTTAGATTCAAAATTATTAGTTCCTGGTTCAAGAGTAGCTTTAAATCAACAAACATTTGGTGTAGTTGATGTACTTCCTTCTGAAAAAGACCATAATGTTAATAATATGGAAGTTGAAGAAAAACCTGATATTTCCTATGATACAATTGGTGGTCTTGATGATCAAATATTAGAAGTTAAAGAAACCGTTGAATTGCCTCTTAAAAAGCCCGAACTATTTAAAAAAATAGGTATAGAACCTCCGAAAGGTGTTTTATTATATGGTCCTCCAGGAACTGGAAAAACATTGCTTGCTAAGGCAGTTGCACATGAAACCAATGCTACATTTATTAAAGTTGTAGCATCTGAATTTGTTAAAAAGTATATTGGTGAAGGTGCGAAACTTGTTAGAAATGTTTTTGAATTAGCTAAAGAAAAGTCACCGAGCATTATTTTCATCGATGAACTTGATGCTGTTGCAGCTAAGAGACTTAAAAGTTCTACAAGTGGGGATCGTGAAGTTCAAAGAACATTGATGCAATTACTTGCAGAACTTGATGGTTTTGAGTCCAGAGGAGATATAGGTATTGTTGCTGCTACAAACAGACCAGATATTTTAGATCCTGCTTTACTTAGACCTGGAAGGTTTGATAGATTTATTGAAGTTCCAACACCTAATGAAGAAGGAAGAAAAGAAATATTTAAAATCCATGCCAAAAAAATGGCTTTATCATCAGAAATTGATGTTGAACTTTTAGCAAATTTAACTGATGGTGTTTCTGGTGCAGATATTAAATCTATTTGTACTGAAGCAGGAATGTTCGCTATTAGAGAAGAACGTGATGAAGTTACAGTATCCGACTTTATGGATGCTGTTAATAAAATAATGAAAATGGATCATAATGAAGAGTTTAGAAAAGAAGCTGGAGTAATGTTCGGATGATAACATAAATTCTGTGATGAACCCTATGAGCTCTGATTTGTGATGATTGATGGGCGATCTGAGAATTTTATATTTAAAAGAACTTTTTTTTCTTAAATCTCTTTTTTTATTTATTTATTTATTTATTTAAATGATTAGAATCTTATAATTGAATTAATACTATTTTTTATTATCATTTTTTAAAAATCATGACTCTCTCAAAAATTTGGGTGATAACAATTGTTATAATACAAAAATACCCAATATAGAATATAAAACATTAAAAACAACAATTATCTAAACATTAACCCATTATATAATCAATAAGGAATTTACAAAATAGTGGAAGATGTATTTTTGATGTTTATCAAATCCTAACTCTTTAATTAGTTTTATAAAATTAGTATCATGATCTCTCACAATGCTTAATCTTTTATTATTTGGGGTACTGTAAATTTAGCATTGATTTTTGCAATTGAAAATTAAGATAATATACTAAAATTTTGATGATAGATATATAGTCTAAATTTTTCTGCTGAAAACTTAAATTTCAGATTTTAAATTTCCATCCTCCTCTTTTACTGTGTAATTTTTAAATATATTTGATATTAGATTGAGTTATAGTTATTATGGAAAAGTTCTTAAATTTTGGATGATAAATTTTTTATTAAATTATTTAATTTCAAATATCATTTTATAAAAATCTATAATTTTAAATTTTAATTAATATAAATAAATTTTAATTAATATAAATAATTTTAATTAATATAAATAAATTTTAATTAATATAAATAATTTTAATTAATATAAATAAATTTTA
>JAITPS010000172.1 GCA_031289325.1 Candidatus Methanovirga meridionalis | reverse complement strand
TAAAATCATTTTTAAAATTAAAATCATTTTTAAAATTAAAATCATTTTTAAAATTAAAATCATTTTTAAAATTAAAATCATTTTTAAAATTAAAATCATTTTTAAAATTAAAATCATTATTTTTAAAAAATAAATAAATTAAACTATAGGCTTATGGTAAAGTTCTTAAATTTTGAATAATAAATTTTTTTATTAAATTATTTAATTTTAAATATTAATTTATAAAAATCTATAATTTTAAATTTTAATTAATATAATTATATTTTAATTAATATAAATAAATTTTAATAAATATAAATAAATTTCAATTAATATAAGTAATTTTAAATTAATATAAATAAATTTTAATTAATATACTTTAAAGATATTTAATTTTAAAAAATTATTTACTAATATCTTTATCAAAATTAATATATTTAATTTTAAATATTATTTCATAAAAATCTATAATTCTAAATTTTAAATAATATAAATATATTTTAATTAATATAAGTGATTTTTAATTATTATAAGTAATTTTAAATTAATATACTTTAAAGATATTTAATTTTAAAAAATTATTTATTTTTAAAAAATTATTTATTAAGATCTTTATCAAAATTAATATATTTAATTTTAAATATTATTTCATAAAAATCTATAATTCTAAATTTTAAATAATATAATTATATTTTAATTAATATAAGTGATTTTTAATTAATATAAGTAATTTTAAATTAATATACTTTAATATAAGTGATTTTTAATTAATATAATTTAAAAATATTTCATATAAAACCCATTGGGTTTTGAATTTCCATACTCTTTTTGCAGTGTTAAATTATCTAAAATAGTGCTAAATTATCTAATAAAAATATTAAATTTGTAAATCACCATTACATTACATTACATTACATATACTGTATAGGGCATATAATTTTAGGTGTGTATAATTAATGATAATAAATATTAGGGTAGATTACACAATAGCTAATATTGAAGCTTTAGAAAAATTATCAGCTGAACTTAATAAACGGTTTAATGAGTTTAGAAATCAATTTAATATTCAAGAATATATTCAAATATCTACTTGTAATAGAGATGAATATTATATGCATACAGATTCATGCTCCTTAGATCATTCATTATTAAATGATGTAAACAAAGATTTAATCATTGAATATGGAGATTCTGCAGTATTACATCTTCTTAGAATGACATCTGGATTAGAATCAATGATAGTTGGAGAAGATCAGATACTTGGACAAGTGAAACACTCTTTAAATCAAAGTAAAAAAGAAGGACATTGTGGTAAAGTTTTAGAAACCCTTTTTACTAAAGCTATTCATGTAGGACAAGTTGTTAGAAGGAAAACAAAAATTAATCAAGGATCAATTTCTATTGGTTCTGCAGCTGTTGATTTAGCACAACAACATTCTCATGATTTATCAGATGCATCTGTTCTTGTAATTGGAGCTGGTAAAATGGGAAATTTAGTTGCAAAAGCATTAGCTGTGAAAAACTTAAAAGCTATTTTAGTTGCAAACAGAACCTATTATAAAGCTGTTGAACTTGCTAAAGATTTAGATGGGAAAGCTATTTTATTCAATGAATTAAATAATTATATATCTAAAGCTGATTTAGTCATAAGTGCTACAGGTTCTCCACATATTATTTTAACTAAAAAAAGACTTGAAAAATACATCTCTAAAGAAAGAAAATATCCAATTATTTTAATAGACTTAGCAAATCCTCGAGATATAGCTAATGATGTTGTTGACTTAAATGTTAAACTTTTTAACATAGATGATCTACGAGGAATAGCCAATGAAAACAAAGAAAAAAGAAAAAAAGAATCTTTTGATGCTGAAAAAATTATCTTTAAAGAATTTAAATTACTTAAAAACTCTTTTAAGGTTATGGATGTTGAAGAACTTTTATCAAAAATAAGGATGGGTATGGAAGATATTCGCCAAATTGAAACCCAAAAAGCTATTTCAAAAATTAATTCAAATTGTGATAATGAGAAAATTATTGATGCTCTTTCAAAATCTATTGTAAATAAAATATTTCATAATATTTCCAATAATATTAAAAAATCGGCTGAAGATGAAGGTCATGAAATTATAGAAGCAATAAAATATATTTTTAATGGTAGTTGAAATTTAAATTCAGATATGAATGATAGGTTAACGATATTTTCTGTTTTCTTATGGCAATTAAAAAGTCGTTAACTTCAATTAATGGTAAAAAAAGTTTTTTATCCAAATGTAACCATTAATTAGAACAAAAAATTTGGAAAAGCAGATTATCAGTTGAATTTTACATGGTTCCTAAAATTGTAATTATAAGTTAATTAATAATAGGAACTAATAAATATTTAAAGTATGATTTATTTTAAATTATATATTTAAACTATTAAATTATTTTAATTTTGGTGATTTATATTGATTATTGGTGGATCAGCATCTCAAAATCTAACAGCTAAAATTGCAGAATTGCTTAATGATGAAGTATGTCCTATAGAGATTAAAAAATTTCCAGATGGTGAAAAATATATAAGGATTAAAGGAAAAATAGAAGAAGAAATGATTCTTATCCAATCTACAGGATATCCGCAGGATGAAAACTTAATGGAACTTCTATTTTTAATATCAAATTTAAAGGATTTGGGTGCAAAGAAGATTAAAGTGGTAGTACCATATTTTGGTTATGGTAGACAAGAAAAACGTTTTAAAAATGGAGAAGCTATTTCTGCTAAAATAATATCTAACTTAATTGAAATTGCAGGAGCAACAGAATTTTTTTCATTGAATCTTCATGAAGATAGTTTAAAAGATTTTTTCTCAATACCAGCACATAATTTATCAGCGATGCCTGTAATTACAGAGCATATAAAAGAAAATACAGAAAATCCTATAATTGTCAGTCCTGATAAAGGAGGATTAGGTTTTACAACTGAAATAGCTAATATTCTTAAATGTGAATCAACTTATTTATCTAAAGTAAGAATATCACCAGATAAAGTTGAAACAAGAATTGTTAATATGATAAATAATAAGTCTAAAGTTGATATTTCATTAGTAGAAGGAAAAGAAGTTATTTTAGTTGATGATATAATATCTACTGGTGGCACAATTGTTAATGCAACTAAAATAGTAAAAAAGCATGGAGCGAAATCTGTGGATGTTTACTGTGTTCATCCTGTTTTAGTAAATGATGCTGTACTTAAAATATATGGTGCTGGTGTAAGGAATATAATTGGAACAGATACCTTAACATCGGATGTTAGTCATATTTCAGTAGCTAATATTATTACCAACAAAATTTTGGAAAAAGAAAATTAAAATCTTTCTTCCTAAAAACTACTAAAAAACAAAAATATAAAAAACACTTTACCAACTATTGATAATAACTAATTTTAAATTAATATTTTTTAATAATATTTAGTTATAAAAAAATTATTTATTAAAAAAATTATCAAAACCACTATAACTAAAAGAAAATAAAAATACATAACTATTATATATTTATATTATATTTCAATAATTAATTCTGTTGTTCTATCAATTAAAATATCTGTAATTGAATAAATAGCTAATTCTTCTTTAGATATATTATAAATATCTTTTAAAATATTTTCATCTTCTTTTAAAACACTATCATCTCTTTTAAATAGATTTGAAAGTTCATCTAAAAAGTAGTCTGGACAATTAATTAAAACTGCACAAATATCCATTTCACCTTTTTTAAGACCTATAATATCTAATGCTTTTGAAATCTGTCTTGTGGCTGTTATTCTAAGACATATTTCTATTCCAATATCATTAGCAATATTCAATCCATTTTCAAAGCTATTGAATCCATGAATTATCCCATGTTCAAGATGTTTAACTCCACCAATAGCTTTAGCATCCATTAATTGAATTATTCCGCCATCACAACAGCTATTTTGAATTTTATCCACAATATTCAATGTGTTATTAATATTTTGAATATTTCCTTTAAATCCAGCTATCAATACATCATCTAAAATATCAAAGTTTATACTATTCATAAGAGTCTTATATTAATTGTTTTAATTATAGCATATAAAGGTTCTGATTAATAATTTAATTATTTGAGGGAGTGTTAAAGTATTATTTTTGAAATTTGTTCAATTTTGATTGTTTAGATTTTAACAAAATCAATTAAAAACATTTTAAATATGTGTTTTTTGGTTAAAATTTAAGGTTAATTAAAAAAAATAATTTATTAATATTTATTTTATTAACAATTTATTTTATAACCGTTATGGTAAAGTTCTTAAATTTTAAAGCGATAAATTTTTTTATTAAATCATTTAATTTCGAATATTATTCTATAAAAATCTATAATTTTAAATTTCAACTAATAATAGATAATATCCAAGTTTTTAATTGTAAATATCTATTCTCTTTTTTACAGTACGCATTTACTTTTTTTAAGAGGATGTTCCATAATTAAATTAATTATTAAAACTCCTTATTTTATTAAAATAAGCTTAAAAAACTCTAATTTTTAAAAATAAGAAATTCAAAAATATCTTAAAAATAAGTAATTCAAAAATATCTTAAAAATAAGTAATTGTGAGTAAAATAAATAAATAAATAAATAAAATAAAATAAAATAAAAAAAAAAAATGATAAAACATGAAAATAATAAACATTATTAAACTATTAAAAAAATAAAATATATACTATATTTACTTATATTTAAATATAAAATTATTAAAAATTATTAAATAGAATAATAAGTAATATGGTGATATTTAAAGCACAATGAATTTGCATGAAAATAATAAAATTTAATAAAGTCTTTGAAAAAATTAATCAAAAAAAAACAAGTAATTAAAACAAGAAAAAAAGTAGAAAAAATATAAATATAAAAAAGAAGAAAAATAGATTAACCAAGCATAAATAGAAAAAATAAAGATTTTAAAATATAAAAACTATTCATTAACATGTTTTTCAGATTTAAATTTATTAAAATACTTAAAAATCAAAAAAATTGAGTTAAAATGTAATTTTAAGTAATATTAAGTATTGCTTTAAAAGACTTTTTTCATGCTAAAATTAATTTTAATTAATTAATATTGAAAAGTAAAGCTTAATAAATAGTTATAGGATTATGGAAGATCCTCTTAAAATTATAGATTTTTATAAATTTATATCTGAAATTAAATAATTTAATAAAAAAATTTATATAGGAATTTTGATAAAGTTCTTAATAAATAACTTTTTTAAAAATAAATATTATTAAAAAATATTAATTTAAAATTAATTATATTAATTAAAATAAGTTTATATTATTTAAAATTTAAAATTATAAATTTTCATGAAATAATATTTGAAATTAAATAATTTAATAAAAAAATTTATATGGGAATTTTGATAAAGTTCTTAATAAATAACTTTTTTAAAAATAAATATTATTAAAAAATATTAAATTAAAAAATATTAAATTAAAAAATATTAAATTAAAAAATATTAAATTAAAAAATATTAAATTAAAATTACCTATATTAATTAAAATAAGTTTATACTAATTAAAATTTAAAATTATAAATTTTAGGTGATTTAGTGAATAGAGCTATTGAAAAGAAATGGCAAGATAAATGGCATAAAGCAAATTTATTTCAAGCAGATCCTGATGAGAGAAAAAAATTATTCATAACTGTAGCCTATCCTTATCCAAGTGGAGCTATGCATATTGGTCATGGTAGAACATATACGGTTCCTGATGTTTATAGTAGATTTAAACGAATGCAAGGGTACAATGTTTTGTTTCCTATGGGATGGCATGTGACTGGAGCTCCAGTTATTGGAATAGCTAAAAGAATTGAAGAAAAAGATCCATGGACTTTAGAATTATACGAAAAGGTTCATAAGGTTCCTAAGGATGAAATTCATAAACTTTCAAATCCAGAGTATATTGTTAAATATTTTAGTGGGGAATATCACAATGTAATGGATGATATGGGATATTCTATTGATTGGAGAAGAGAATTTAGAACCACGGATGAAAGTTATAAAAAATTTATTGAATGGCAGTTAAGAAAATTAAAATCAATGGATTTAGTTAAGAAAGGAAAGCATCCTGTTAAATATTGCCCTAAATGCAATAATCCTGTCGGTGATCATGACCTTTTAGATGGTGAAGGAGCAACCATCAATGATTTAACCTTAATCAAATTTGAAATAGATGGTAAATTCATAGTTCCAGCCACATTTAGACCAGAAACTATTTTTGGTGTTACTAATCTTTGGTTAAATCCTGAAGTTAAATATATTGAGGTGGATAACAATGGAGAAACTTACATAATAAGTGAAAAATCATATCTTAATCTTACAAACCAAATCAAGGATTTAAAAATTATTGGAGAAGTTGATCACAATAGCTTAATTGGGAATTTTGTTAAAAATCCAATCACAATGGATGAGCATCCTATTTTACCTGCAAATTTTGTAGATCCTGAATATGGTACTGGTGCTGTATTTTCTGTTCCTGGTCATGCCCCAGCAGATTATATTGCCCTACAAGATTTAAAAGATAACAACGAACTCTTGAATAAATATAATTTAAAAGGTATTGTAGATGATATTAAAATTCTTAATGTTGTAACGGTTAAAAAGTATAGTGAATTTCCAGCAAAAGATCTTATTGAAAAATTCAATCTTAAAAATCAAAACGATCCAAACTTAGAGGAAGCTACTAATGAACTTTACAAAGTTGAACATTCAAAAGGTATTATGAGTAATAATATTCCTATTTATGGTGGTGAGAAAGTAGCCATTGCCAGAGAAAAAATCAGATCTAAAATGATTGATGATTGTATTGGAGCTATTATGTATGATTTCTCACAACATCCTGTAATTTGTAGATGTGGATCAAAAGCAGTGGTTAAAGTAATGGATGACCAATGGTTTTTAAAATATTCTGATGAAAATTGGAAAGAAAAAGCAAGAAAATGTTTATCCAATGAAAATATTATTCCAAATGAATTAAGAGCTAATTTTGAGTATTACATTGGTTGGTTAGAGGATTGGGCTTGTTCACGAAGAATTGGTCTTGGAACAAAATTACCATGGGATAAACAATGGCTAATCGAACCTTTAACAGATTCAACCATTTACATGGCTTACTATACAATAGCTAAATACTTTAGAGATATTGAAGTAAATGACTTGAATGATGATTTCTTTGATTATGTATTATTAGGTAAAGATAATTCTCAAATTAATGATTCAATAGATATTGATAAAATAAAAGATGAGTTTAATTATTGGTATCCGCTTGATTGGAGATTATCTGGAAAAGACCTTGTTGGTAATCATTTAACTTTCCATATTTTTCATCATGGAACAATATTTAATAAGGATAAATGGCCTAAAGGTATGGTTGTCTTTGGTATGGGACTTCTTGAAGGAAGAAAAATGTCTTCATCTAAAGGGAATGTGATCATATTATCCGATGCTATAAAGGAATATGGTGCAGATGTTGTTAGATTATTTTTAATGGCTTCAGCTGAACCATGGCAAGATTTTGATTGGAGAGAAAAAGAAGTTAAAGGAATTAAAAAAAGATTAGAATGGTTTTTTGAATTTGGAGATAAAATTAAACAAATCAAAGGTTCTTCAATTAATTTAAACAATATTCAAGAAATAGAATTAAAAAAGGAAATAGATAAATGGATGATTAGTCAATTAAATCTAAGACTAAAAGATTCTACTATGGCTCTTGAAGTTTTCCAAACAAGAAAAGCTCTTCAAGATGCATTATTCCTTCTTAAAAAAGACATTGACCATTACCTATACAGAGTAAGAAAAGATATATCAAAAAAAGATGAAAATGTTGTTTATGTTCTTTCAACTGTTTTTAAGACATGGATTAAAATACTCGCACCTTTTACTCCACATAGTTGTGAAGAACTTTGGCATTCCCATGGAGGAGAAGGATTTATATCCAATGAAAAATGGCAAAAGTATAATCCTGATTTAATCAATGAAAAGGTAATGAAATCTGAAGAAATTATCATGAGTTTAATTAAAGATATTTTACAAATTAAAAAGATTATAAATAAAGAAATCAATAAAATTCACATTTATCCTTGTGAAAATTGGAAATGGGATGTTTATAAAATAGCTCATGAAATTTCTAAACCTGATGTTGGTCAAATTATAGGTAAATCTATTAAAGAAAATATACATGAAAATAAAAAGGAACTCTCAGGATTTGCAAAAAAAATAGCTAAAGAAATGACGAAAACAAAATATCTTGGAAAAATAGATGAAATAGCTATTTTAAACAATGGAAAGGATTTTATATCTGAAGAGGTAAGTTGCGAGATTATAATTCATGAAGATAACTCTTTTGATCCAGAAAATAAGTCAAAACAAGCCATTCCTTATAAACCAGCTATTTATATGGAATAACAAAAAATCGTAATCTTTACTAAGATAATTCAATTGAGAATTAATGGTTTTTTAAATAAGTCAAAGTCTTGGATATAATCTTTAGAAAGTAAGATAGCTGTTTCTGCTTTATTAAGTTCAACACCTAAATATGCTCCATGTTCAAGTTTTGAGATTAAATTTCTTTTAATTATTTCATTGAAGATTTTTTTTGCAGAATTTCCTTCAATAATTAAATTAGGAATATTTTTTATATAGTGTGTTACCACAATTTTACTTTTATCATATCTTGTTCCGTGTTCAACACTAATTTTAAAACTTCCTAATGGATCTTTTCTAAATTTAGGGTCTTCTTCTGCTAAATGGATAGGAATATTTAAACTTTCATTCTCAATATTGTCTCTTTCCACACAATTATCAATTATAAAATTATCAAAACTTAGTTTTTTCCTATCTTTAAAGGTTATTAAATCTATACCTAAGTTTTTTGGAATTGAATCACGATATTTAGATAAAAACATCATTTTTGAAGATATTGCAAGTTCATAAACACTATTCCATGTTTTTCCACTTTCATCAGGCGTGAAAAGAACTGATGCTTTAAGTTCCATGGCTATTCCTGAAATTAAACTATTAACTCCAGTTGAATCAACATCCATTAATTCACTCACATTACCCACACCAAAAAACAATGGATTCGGATTTCCATCCTTAAATTTTTTTGCTGCGATTATAGAATCCACAATACTTTTACTGTTTATTGGGTCTAAAATAAGGTCTCCAAGAATATTTAATCCCTTGCATTTATCCATTAATTTCTCAATAGCTATTAATCTATCCTCTACAGTATTTGGAACTTTATTTTCCTTAAAGTTTGTTGGGAGTAAAACAGCTGGAATATTTTTATTGATGAGTTTTGGAAGAACTTCTTCATAGTTTCCAAGATCTAAACTTAAAACTAAATCAATATCATTATCAATAGCAATATTAATCTCTTTAGGATTTAAACTATCTATGCTCAAGGGTTTATTTCCTACAACTGTTCTTAATGTTGTTATTAAATCAGGAATCAGATGTGAGTAATCTTCTCCTGCTAACATACCAATATCTATCATATCAGCCCCATTGTCAAGGAAATATTTTGCCTTAAAAATTAATTCCTCTTTTGATAGTAAAGGAGCATTAGCTATTTCACATAGTACTCTCATTGGAAAGTCTTCACCAACAGGAAGATCTCTAATTAAAATATTGTTAGGTTTCTTAAGAAGTTTCTCTATTTCTTCTTGATTATTTTCAAAGTTTTCTATAAACTTAAAAGCTAATTCTCTTTTAACATCTTCTATAAGACGGTCTGCAGGTTTTGTTTGTGAAAGTTCAATGGAATCATCTAAATCCAAAACCATGTCTAAATCAGCACCTTGAATAGAACCTTTAAAGCAGGGTATTTTAAAAGCTTCAGCTATTTCTGCTGTGGATTTTTTCATTAGTCCTGGAACAATAATTTTTTCAACTTCATTTAAGTTTCCTTTAAAATTTTCTCTAAGTTCTTTAATGATAATTTTTGGTGTTAAGAATGCGGCTACTTGTGTTTTTGCTATATGAACCATAACATCTTTTTTAGAAGATTTAGCTATTTTTTCAATAGTTGCAGCCGCAATATGCCCTGTTACAATCAGTATCATTAAATTACACCTTTCAATTACTTATTTAATTATGGTGGCTTTGATAAAGCTCTTAAATTTTGAATAATAAATTTCTTTATTAAATTATTTAATTTCGAATATCAATTTATAAAAATCCATAATTTTAATTTTTAAGTAATATAAATAATTTTTAATTAATATAAATAATTTTTAAGTAATATAAATAATTTTTATTTAATGTTTTTTAGTAATATTTATTTTTAAAAAAGTTATTTATTAAGAAATTTATCAAAACCACTACATTTTAAATTAATATTTTTTAAATTAATATTTTTTAAATTAATATTTTTTAAATTAATATTTTTTAAATTAATATTTTTTAAATTAATATCTTTTAAATTAATATCTTTTAAATTAATATTTTTTAATAATTATGTATTAAAAATTTATCAAAATACTATAAATTTATATATTAAATTGAATAAAATATTATTATTAATAAATTATTATATTAAAATAAATTATTATTATATTAAAAATTACTAAATATTATATTAAAATTATTAAATTAAAAAAATAAATTAAGTTATTAAATAAATTAAGTTATTAAATAAATTAATAAATATTTATATAATTAAATTATTAAATATATTAATAAATATTATACAATTAAATTCAATGCTACCAACTTAAGAAAACTATTTTTTTAAAATTGGATTGAAATTAAAAATGGAGTTTATATAAAACAAAATTTTAGTAAACAAGATTTTAATAGAAATTTTAATCAAAAATTCTTAAATTGAGAGCATTGTACTTATTTTCATTACTTTTATTTTCTTTACTTGTATTTTCATTTGAACTAAGAGAATATGTATGAAGAGAAATGTATAGTATATGCTATATATTTCCATATTATATTTAGGTAGTTATTTAATGGAGGAATTAGATGATTGAAATTAGATTTCATGGTCGTGGAGGACAGGGTTCTGTTACTGCGGCAGAAATTTTAGCAAAAGCCGCATTTGAAGATGGTAAGTACTCTCAAGCTTTTCCTTTTTTTGGGGTTGAGAGAAGAGGGGCTCCAGTTATGGCATTTACAAGAATAGATGATAAACCAATTGAGGTTAGATATCAAATTTATAATCCTGACTATGTTTTAGTCCTTGATGATGGTTTAATGGATGTTGTAGATGTTTATTCTGGATTAAAAGAAAATGGATATGTTCTAATTAATACAACTAATAAAGGATTATCCTCTAAAAATGATGTTGCAATGATTGATGCAACTGGTATTGCATTAGAAAACCTTGGTGTAAACATTGTTAATACAATTATGCTTGGTTCATTTGCAAAAAAAAGTGGGGTAATTAGTATTAATTCTCTTCTTAAAGTCATCGGAGATACTTTCTCTGGGCGAATTGGTGAAAAGAACATAAAAGCAACTCAGATTGCTTATGATCAAATTAAATAAAAGGTGATTGAATGGAATCTAAAGGCGGAGTAGTTTTCAATCCAGGAAGTACACGTGCAAATAAAACTGGTAGTTGGAGAACATTTAAACCTATACTTGACAAAGATACATGTAATGATTGTGATAACTGTATTATGTTCTGTCCAGAAGGCATTGTAGATAAAAATCATGATATTGATTATGATTATTGTAAAGGATGTGGAATATGTGCAGAGGAATGTCCTGTAAATGCAATAAAAATGGAGAGAGAATAAAGAGGTGATGAAATGATAAAAAAAGTTATTACATCAAATCAAGCTGTTGCTGAGGCAGTTAAATTAGCTAAACCAGATGTTATCCCAGTATATCCTATTACACCTCAGACAACAATATCAGAATATCTTGCTCAATATGTAGCGGATGGAGACATTGATTCAGAGTATATACGTGTTGAATCTGAACATAGTGCTTTAAGTGCATCTGTTGGTGCTTCAGGGGCTGGAGTTAGAGTATTTACAGCTACATCATCACAGGGACTTATGCTTATGCATGAAATTATCTTTGCTGCTGCTGGAATGAGATTACCAATAGTTATGGCAAATGCTAACAGAGCTATTTCAGCACCAATTAATATTTGGAATGACCAACAGGATTCAATAGCTCAAAGAGATTCAGGATGGATACAACTTTATGTTGAAAATGCTCAGGAAGCTCTCGATACAACATTACAAGCATATAAAATAGCTGAAAATGAAGATATTCTTCTTCCAACGATGGTTTGTTTGGATGGTTTTTACTTAACACATACAGTTGAACCAGCAGAAATTCCTGATCAAGATAAGGTAGATAATTTTTTACCTAAATATCATGGGAAATATTCATTTTTAGACCCAAAACAACCAGCATCTGTTGGTACGCTTGCAGATACTGAACATTATATGGAGATTAGGTATCAAATTGAGGAAGCTATGGAAAAAGCTATTAATGTTATAAAAGAAGTAGATAGTCAGTTTAAAAATGATTTTGGAAGAGGATATGGATTAATCGATGCTTACAAATGTGAAGATGCTGATATAGTATTAATAGCTATGGGTTCAATTTGTACAACATTAAGATATACCATAGACCAGTATAGAGAAAAAGGGGAAAAAATTGGTTTATTAAAAATAAAATCATATAGACCATTTCCTGTAGAAGAGATTAAAGAAGCTTTAAAAAATGTTAAAAAAGTGGGTGTCTTAGATAAAAACATCTCCTTTGGTATTGGAGGAGCATTATATACAGATATCAAAGCAAAAACAGATATTGAAGCATATAACTTTATAGTTGGTCTTGGAGGAAGAGATATAAATCCTAAAGAAGTAGATGAGATTATTGAAAAAACTAAAAATCCAGTTAAAGACATAAGCTGGATTGGACTTAAGGAGGCATAAAATGAAAATACCTGAAGAAGAATTATTAGCTCCAGGACATAGAGGATGTGCAGGTTGTGGAGCTACAATTGGAATTAGATTAGCTCTTAAAGCATTAGGTAGAAATACAGTAGCTATTTCTGCAACAGGTTGTTTAGAGGTTATAACCACTCCTTTCCCAGAAACTGCCTGGGAAATACCATGGATTCATGTTGCATTTGAAAATGCAGGAGCCGTAGCTTCTGGTGTTGAAAGAGCAATGAAAGCAAAAGGAATGGATGATGTAAATATTGTTGCCTTTGGTGGTGATGGTGGAACTGCAGATATTGGATTCCAGTCACTTTCTGGTGCTATGGAAAGAGGGCATAATTTAACATATATATGCTATGATAATGAAGCATATATGAATACTGGAATACAAAGAAGTGGATCCACTCCATACGGTGCATCAACTACAACATCCCCTACAGGAAAAAAAAGTTTTGGTGAGGATAAGCCTAAAAAGAACATGCCCTTAATTATGGCTGCTCATGGAATACCTTATGTAGCTACTGCATCCATATCTTATCCAGAAGATTTTATGAGAAAAGTTAAAAAGGCATCAGAAGTTGATGGTCCTTGCTATATCCATCTAAACCAACCATGTACTACAGGTTGGGGATATGAGGCATCAAAAACCATAGAATTAGGACGATTAGCTGTTGAAACTGGATCATGGATGTTGTATGAAGTGGTTGATGGTGAATTTAAATTAACCTATAAACCTCAAGTTAGAAAACCAGTAAAAGAATATTTAAGCGTTCAAAAAAGATTTAAACATCTACAAGATAAAGAATTAGATACAATTCAAAAATATGTAGACCAACAGTGTAAAGCAGTAGGAATATAAAAAGGAGGGATCACTTTTGGAGAAAATATCAATTCAGTCAGATTTGTGTGATGGTTGTATAGATTGTGAACACACATGCACTGGACTTTATGGAACATCAAGAATTAGTATTAGAGAAATTGGGTCTAATCATTATTCTATCATTTGCCAACAATGTGAAAATGCTCCTTGTTCAATTATATGTCCAACTGGTGCAATGGAAAGAGTCGATGTCAACACTGAAAAATGCATTGCTTGTGGATTATGTGTAATGATTTGTCCTTTTGGGGCTGTTCATATCCATGATAAGAAAGCTAACAAATGTAATAGATGCACAGGAATTGATGAAGAACCAGGATGTATACAATCATGTTCTAAAAGAGCTCTTGCACTAATAGATACAGATTTGCTTTTAGAACAAAAACAAGAAGAATACTTAAATAAAGTCGCTGGAATGGAAAAAAGGAATAAAAAGAGTTTTATTGACATTCTTGAAACTACTGCGAAAGCAAACAAACTTTTAAACAAAGAATGAGGTAATATAAATGGTGAGAGAACTAATTGCAAATCCTGAACTATGTATTGATTGTATGAAATGTGAAAGAAACTGTCCACAAAATGCTATTAGGGTTCATGATGGGGTTCCATTATTCTGTATGCACTGCAGTCCAGAAAAAGCACCTTGTTTAAATATATGTCCAGAAAAAGCTATAAAAGAGCTTGAAGGAGCTATTATTATAGATTACAATATATGTATAGGATGTGGAATGTGCAGGGATGTATGTCCAATCGGAGCAATTTCAATGGATGTTGATGGATTAGCAACTAAATGTGATCTTTGTATTAATGAAGATAGTCAACAATGTATTGATAGCTGCCCAACAGGAGCATTAACCAATGATTCATTCGATATAGTTAATGCAAAGCAAAGTAAATTTATTGAAGAGCTAAAAAAATTAAAAATTTAAATTGAAAATGTAGTAATTTTGAAAATGCAAACTTTTAAAATGCAAACTTTTGATTTAAATATTCTCTTCTATTTTATTTTTAAATTCTATAAACTTTTCATATTATTTGTAAGTTTTATTTATTTGGATTCTCTGATTTGGTATGGATTCTCTGATTTATTTGGTCAATTAAAATAAAACTTTTGATTCTTTATTAAAAATCCTTATATTTTTTAAAATTATGGTCAATTAAAATAAAACTTTTGATTCTTTATTAAAAATTCTTATATTTTTTAAAATTATGATCAATTAAATAAAACTTTTGATTCTTTATTAAAAATTCTTATATTTTTTAAAATTAAATATTTTTTTACCGATGGTTGACAATAGGAAAAGTGCTGGCAAATAAGTTATCCAAGATAGTATAAGGAGTAATAAAGGTGGATTTCTAAAATCTGGTGCTGTTAACTCCCCAAGAATGAAGACATCACAAAGGTAAAACAAAATGGAACCTATGATAATACGACCACTTTGATTTTCACCATATGTGCAGACAGATCTCCATGCCATCATTGATAAGATAAGCATATACAATGGAATAACAAGTTCATATTTAATATTGTGTTCATGTAAATTTAATTCAATAACTACAACAATTATTAGATATAAAATAGCAAAAATAATTAAACTTATAAATTCAATTTTCTTATGTTTGCTAATATCAATTGTACAAACTGATTCTAAATATTGTGTCTTTTTCCAATGAAATGACAACAATAATGCATGGGTAACACCAAAAAACAATAAACCATAATCCATTCCTATAGCATTAACAATTTCCGCAAACATTGCAAAAAGTAGTGCCAGAGTAATTAAATGAGTTTTTTCAATTTCAGGAGCAACTAAGTTATATAAACATGTGATACCAACATATCCAGGAACTAAAATTTTAACAAGTAAAATATGAAATGGAATATGATGTGTGTCTTCTAAAATTTTTAATGTCCATAATATGAAAAAGAATACTATAGAAATAACCACATAAAAATTATTAAGATTATTAAGATTAATTTTTTTAAAGAAAATAATATTAACTCCTTTTTATTAAGATTTTTTATTAAGAAATCTTTCAGATTTGTTATCGAAGATAACTTAGGAAAATCTAAGATTTTTTGTTTCTAATTGAACAAATCCAATAATGAAATTTTTTAAATTATACTATTACTATAACTACTAACAATTTTAATTAAAAAAAAGTATAATCATTCTTTTTTAAAAACTGAGAATAAATTCTCGTAAGTTGAAAATAATTTTCAACAATAAAACAATAAGCTATTTAAAATAAATGATTAATTACAAACATTTTTTATATCACTATATAATTTATATAATTTTATAATTTTTTATTTTATAATTTTTTATATAATTTTTTATATAATTTTTTTAAAAATTTTAATTTTAATTTTAATTTTAATTTTAATTTTAATTTTAATTTTAATTTTAATTTTAATTTTAATTTTAATTTTAATTTTAATTTTAATTTTAATTTTAATTTTAAT
>JAITPS010000097.1 GCA_031289325.1 Candidatus Methanovirga meridionalis | reverse complement strand
TATTTATCTTATGAAGATAGTGATGTTTCTCTAATTGCTTTAGCATTTAAGGATAGAGAAATTAAAAATGGGATTATAACTGATGTGAAATGTAAAATAGAAAAATGGAATTATTAATCCCCTATTTATTCATTAAAAAGGTTATATGTCCCAATATAAATCACTAAACCACATTTTTCACTTAAAAAACTTAATTTAAAAAATATAAATAGTAAAGTTTGGAGAAAATTTGATAAAGTGATGTCAATGATGCTTGTAGGAAAAACAGACTATGTATGGAATTTAAAAGGATTATTAACATTCCCATTCCACAAAAATAAAAACATCAGTAGATAAAATGGTCAATATCTAAAAATAAATATTATTAAAAAATATTAATTAAAATTTATTTATATTATTTAAAATTTGTTTTTATTATTTAAAATTTAAAATTATAAATTTTCATAAAATAATATTTAAAATTAAATAATTTAATAAAAAAATTTATCGTTCAAAATTTAAGAACTTTATCATAGTAACTATAATAAAAAAATTATCATCCAAAATTTAAGAACTTTACTATAATGACTATAATACAAATTAGACTATAATACAAATTAAATAAATTTACTTATTAAAGATAAATTTAGGAGAGAATATTTTATAATCTGCTTACTATAATATATTGTATGTAGGGATTAAATGGTATTGAATATAGAAGAACAAAAGAAAATGGAACATAGTGGTTATAGATTCGCTGGTAAACATTCTCATGCTGGAGTTAAAATATGTCATTGGACTAAAAAGAGTATTTTAAATCAAGGTGAATGCTATAAACAAAAGTTTTATGGTATTGAAAGTCATAGATGTTTACAAATGTCACCAGCCATTCCTTTTTGTTATCAAAAATGTTCATTTTGTTGGAGAGATCTATCTCTTACAAAAACTCAATGGGATTGTGAATACGATGATCCAAAAACAATAATTGATGATTGTATAAAATTCCAAAACAACTTACTTTGTGGATTTTTTGGTAATGATAAAGCAGATAAGACAAAATTATCTGAATCTTGCCAACCAAACAATGCAGCTATTTCATTAGCTGGAGAACCTACAATTTATCCTGAGATAAATGGTTTAATTAAGGAATTTAAAAAAAGAAATTTCACAACTTTTCTTGTAACAAATGGTCTTTTAAGTGAGAGATTAAAAAATCTTGAAAGTGAACCAACACAACTATATATTTCCCTTGATGGAGATAGTGAAAAAACATACAAGTCACTTTGCAACCCTCAAATAAATAATGCTTGGAGTAAGTTAATGAGTAGTCTTGAATATTTACCAAGTTTTAATTGTAGAAGGGTTATTAGAATAACTTCTGTTAAAGGAAAAAATATGGGAAATATAGAAAATTATGGTAAATTAATAAAAATAGCGAATCCTGATTATATTGAGATTAAAGGATATATGTGTGTTGGATATTCACGAGAAAGATTAACTCTTGATAATATGCCAGAACATCACGAAGTTCTTGATTTTGCATCAAAAATAGCTGATGAAATAGGTAGAAAAGTGATTGATCAATCCGAAGTAAGTAGAGTTGTTTTATTAAAATAATTGTTTTGTTTGTATGGTACCCGAAAATGATTAGTCATGTTTTATAGAAGCTCCATATTTGTTCAATGGCTTCTCCAGGTTCTAATGCTCCTGAACGAGTTTCTCTTAGAATTCTTTGTATTGAGAACTTTTTTATGTGAGGATACTTTTTATGTGCCTCATGAAGTAATGGGCAACCAAATCCTTTTATTTTTTTTATATCAAACTTAGATACGAATTCTCTAATTTCTTCTTTTCCTATTGATAATGTTGCAGGAAGGTTTAATCTAAACATAGTTATTTCATTTTCTTTATCGGATGTTTTAATTTCATTGTTATTTATTTCATTGTTATTTATTTTATTGTTATTTATTTTATTGTTATTTATTTTATTGTTATTTATTTTATTGTTATTTATTTTATTATTATTTATTTTATTATTATTTATTTTATTATTATTTATTTTATTATTATTTATTTCATTATTGTTTTCGTTTGTGATACTATTTTTATTCGTATTTATTTCATCTGAAAATCTTATTTTATTTGTTGTTAAACATTGGCAACCAGTTGATAAGAGATCTCCAAAAATAACTATATCGATACCTTTTTTATATGCAAATTCAAAGATGTTTTTTCCTGTCATAGCTGAACATCTTCCACAAGGATGAAATCTTCCGTTTAATGAATCTTCAATAATGGATTTATAATCTCTTTTCAAGTAATAATGTTCTACATTTAATTTCTTAGTTAAATTGTTAATATTATTTTTAAAAATTTTGGGGAGTATAATTGTTCCTGGGTCAACTGTAATAGCTATTGGATTAAATCCTAAATACTTAGCTAAAATTAATGAGAAACTACTGTCCACTCCTCCTGATAATGCAATAACAGCTTGATGTTTATCATCGTTAAGTTGATTTTTTTCATCGGTATGTGAAAATATTTTTTTATTTAAATAATTTTCTAAATTAAACTTATAAGTTTGGTTTGTTTTAGATTTTAAAAGTTCTCTAAGATTTAAAATCCCTGTTAAGCTTTCTTTTCTTACTACATCATTTATTTTGTCATCATTAAGCTTAACTAATTTTTTATTTTTCATTTCAATGAATGAATTTAGTTTACTTAAGGATAATTTCATCTGATATTCTTTTAAAATAAAGTCGCTATGACTTTCAACATGGATTTTTTTAATATTTAAATCTTCTTTTAAACGACCAACAACCCATCCTCCTTTTCCTATAATACCCGATTTACTTCCTCTATCTTTTGTTACTATCCAAATAGTATCCGTCTTTTCATCAAAGAATATATCTTTAATAAATATTTTAACTTCATCATGACCTATTTCATTTCTAATTCTATTTATTTCACTTATAAGTAAGTTTTTTGAATATTTCATGTTTTACACTTTCTTGAGTTGTTTTAATTAACTATTAATTATTTTAAAAAAACTCCACATTTTATGAGAATTCACATTATTAAGTTAAATTTATATATAATAAAATAGTATATTAATATTACATAATAAATTATAGATTATTATATTATAATGAAATAGGTTATTTGTTAATGAATATTCTTGTTAATGAATATTCTGATTATTAATTTTCATATTATTTAATTAACAGTAACTATTGTAGGAATCGATATATTTATGGTCAAATTAGGAATTTTTGGGGGTAAATCTACTTTAGATGATCCAAAATCAGCTAAAGATAATATTCAGCTTGGAGTCAACTATAAAAGATTTAGTAAACCTCTTATCATCGGTGAAAACCACACAATACGTTCAAACAGTGTAATTTATAATGATGTAATCATTGGTGATAACTTTAGAACTGGACATAATGTTGTTATTAGAGAAAATACTAATATAGGAGACGATGTCTTAATTGGAACTAATACTGTTATTGAAGGAAATGTGATTATTGGTAGTAATGTTAGTATTCAATCCAATGTTTATATTCCAATTAATAGTTTAATTGAAGATAATGTATTTATTGGTCCATGTGTTTGCTTTACTAATGATAGATATCCTATTAGAGTAGATTATGATTTAAAAGGACCTAAAATAAGAAGAGGTGCTTCAATAGGAGCCAATTCTACATTTTTATCCAACATGGAAATTGGAGAAGGAGCAATGATAGCTGCTGGTGCAGTAGTCACAAGAAGTATTCCTCCTTTTTACTTAGCTATTGGATCACCAGCAAAGATTAAACCGTTACCACGATCATTAAGAGTTCATAATAGAATATAATTCAATGATTTAAAATATTATTAAAAATATCATAATTTTGATAATATTATAATTGAAAATATCATAATTTGAAAATATCATAAAATTATTAATGAGTGTTTAATATGCTTATTTGTCATTTAAGTTTTATTTAAAGAATATTTTTATTTAAAACTTTGTGTAAATTAATATTATGAATAAATACTTAAATATCATGAATAAATATTTAAATAATGAATAAATATTTAAATCTTTTTAAATTAATAAAAAATAATTTAAATCTTTTTAAAAAACTAATCTTTTTACAAATTAATAAAAAATATTTATTTTAATTATTTATAAAATTTATTTAAAATTAAAAAATTACTATTATATTGATTTTGATAAAGTTCTTAATAACTAAATTTTTTAAAAATAAATATTATTAAAAAATATTAATTTAAAATTATTTATATTAATTAAAATTCATTTATATTAATTAAAATTTATTTATATTATTTAAAATTTATTTATATTATTTAAAATTTATTTAAAATTAAAAAATTACTATTATATTGATTTTGATAAAGTTCTTAATAATTAAATTTTTTAAAAATAAATATTATTAAAAATTATTAATTTAAAATTATTTATATTAATTAAAATTTATTTATACTATTTAAAATTTATTTATATTAATTAAAATTCATTTATCACTTATACTATTTAAAATTTGTTTGTATTAATTAAAATTCATTTATATTATTTAAATTTTGTTTATATTAATTAAAATTCATTTATATTATTTAAATTTTGTTTATATTAATTAAAATTCATTTATATTATTTAAATTTTGTT
>JAITPS010000093.1 GCA_031289325.1 Candidatus Methanovirga meridionalis | reverse complement strand
GTATTTTATAATTTAGTATTTTATAATTTAGTATTTTATAATTTAGTATTTTATAATTTAGTATTTTATAATTTAGTATTTTATAATTTAGTATTTTATAATTTAGTATTTTATAATTCAATAATTTGTAATAAAATAAATAACTTATATTATATAGTTAATAAATATAATAATCTAATGAAAACTATTATTAACACCATAATTCTTAAAGGATATGATTTGACTCCAATAAAATCAAACATTTTAATTGATGATGGAAAAATTATTGAAATTTCTAATGAAGTTTTTGAAGGGGAAATAATAGATGGAACAGGGGCAATGGTTTGTCCAAGTTTTTTAAATGCTCATACTCACATTGGAGATTCTATAATTAAAGATTATGGGGATGGTAAATCTATTGAAGAATTAGTGAAACCACCTAATGGACTAAAGCACATAGCACTTTCTAATAGTGATGATGATGAAATTATATCCTCCATGAGAAATTCATTGTGGGATATGATTAAAACAGGAACTACACATTTTATAGATTATCGTGAAGGAGGTCTAAAAGGAATAAAGCTATTAAAAAAAGCATCCTTTGATATTCCTATTAACCCAATAATACTTGGAAGAGATCCTGTTTTCCATGATAAAGAAAGGAGTGATGATGAGATTAGAAAAATCACTGCAAAACTATTAAAACATTGCGATGGAATAGGTTTGAGTGGTTTTAGTGAAGTTTCCAAAGAAGTATGTGAAATTGTAACAGAGGAATGTATTAAAAGAGATAAAATCCCATCCATTCATGTAGGAGAATATTTAGAACTTCAAAAAAAATCATTAAAAGAAACTGGAAAAACTGAGATTGAAAGGGCTGTTAATCTAAATTTTAAGCTTTTAATCCATAGCACATACCCAACAAACAATGATTTATCCTTAATTAGTGAAAATAATAAATTGATTGCTTTATGTCCACGTTCTAATGGAACATTAAATTTAGGAATTCCTCCAATTAGAAATTTTATTGAACAAAAAATTAATGCACTGATTGGAACCGATAATATAATGTTAAATTCACCTAATTTAATGAGAGAAATGGAGTATACTTTGAAAATAATGAGAGCTTACTATAAAAAGCATATAAAACCTAAAGACATTTTAAAAATGGCAACTGTAAATGGATGTAACAAATCAAATGATAATTTAGATAAAAAAAGTTTAAATTTCTATTCAACAGTTAATAAAACAGTTATTGAAGAAGGTAACGATGCTCAATTATTTATAACAAAATTAATATCTAAAAATCCATATTTAAATATAATAAATAGGGTGGAAACAGATAATGTAATTGCAATTATAAATAAAGATAAATTTTTATCTTTAAATAATAAAAAGTAATTATGGAGTGTTAAAATAATGACCGTAAATAAGGGAAAATTTTTTAAAAATTGACAATTCTAATTTTTCTTACATGATCCTTAATTTTAATATAAGTATTTTTATAACTTAGATTTATGTTTAAATAGTATTCTAATGATTATTTCATGCACTGTAATCATTGATTTTAATTTTATTATATGATTAATTGTATTCTGATTTAATTTTATTCCACCAAATCAAAACCCAATCTGGTTTACTGTATCTATTAACTAAATTTCCATCCTTGTTTCTAATAAGGTTTTCTTTTAAGAAATTCATAACAAGTTCTCTTTCATGATCCTTAATTCCATGAAGTTTCCAGTCTAATCTACTGTATGCATCATCAATGTCTTCATATTGATGTTGTGTGTTGCATCCTAAGTTTATAAGATTCCCATAAATTCCTATTTGATAAAGAAGATTAAAAGCATACATTGAAGACATTGGTTGTTTATATTCACGATTAAGTAATTCAGATACTTTTTTAAGATGTAAATCAGGTTGAGAACCAATTAAACTAAAATAAACACTTTTATTAGCTATTCTATTAAATTCAATGAATCTGTCTTTAATATTCTCAACTGTGGCAAGTGAACGTGAAGCAAGTATAATATCATGTTTGCCAATATTTTCTAAAGAAATATCTTTAGTATCAATTTCAACATATTCAATATTATCAACTCCAGCACAATCGGCCTTTTCTTTAAGAAGATCTAACATATTTTTATATTTATCAACGGCTGTCACTTTTTTAACCTTATTAGCTATTTTTAAAGTTACACTTCCATCGCCAGAACCTAAATCTAAAACAGTACTATTTTTATCTAAATCCATTTTATTTATCAACTTTTCAGGATAATCGTCATGCTTTTCCCATAGATTAAACTTTTTAGCTACATCATTCCAAGTTTTTCTCTTTTTATCATCCTTTTTTTTATAAGTTTTATTCCAACATTCATTCCAATCAATTTCTTTTATATTGCAATTTGAAATAGTAATCTCCTCCTTTAATTTAATCCAGTATACTTGATTATTAAAAAATATTCATTATTGTAGATTTGATAAAGTTTTTAATAAATAATTTTTTTAAAAATAAATATTATTAATTAATATTAATTTAAATTTATTTATATTATTTAAAATTCATTTATATTAATTAAAATTTATTTATATTATTTGAAATTCATTTATATTATTTGAAATTTATTTATATTATTTGAAATTTATTTATATTAATTTAAATTTATTTATATTAATTTAAATTTAAAGTTATAGATTGTTATAAATTGATATTTAAAATTAAATAATTTAATAAAAAAATTTATTATTCAAAATTTAAGAACTTTTCCATAAGGACTATATATAACAGATAATAATTTCAAAAGTCTCTTTTGTTTT
>JAITPS010000061.1 GCA_031289325.1 Candidatus Methanovirga meridionalis | reverse complement strand
AATGTATTTTAAATAATATAAATGTATTTTAAATAATATAAATGTATTTTAAATAATATAAATGTATTTTAAATAATATAAATGTATTTTAAATAATATAAATGTATTTTAAATAATATAACTAATTTTAAATTAATGTTTTTTAATAATATTTATTTTTAAAAAAATTATTTATTAATAACCTTATAAAAACCATTATAATTTATTATATAATGAAACTATAATGAAACTTAAATTTTTGAAACTTAAATTTTTGCAACAATTATCACTTCTAATTTTTCTTAAAATCAATTTTTTTAAAATTAAAATTATTATTTTTAAAATTATTATTTTTAAAAAATAAATAAAATAAACTATTTAATTATAAATTAAAAAATTTTATAGATAATTTTGAAAATTAGAAAATTTTAATAAAAATTAAAAAATTTTTAAAGCATGAAAAAATTGGTTTTAAACTATAATATATTGATCAACTCTAATTTAATCAACTCTAATTTAATCAACTCTAATTTAATCAACTCTAATTTAATCAACTCTAATTTAATCAACTCTAATTTAATCAACTCTAATTTAATCAACTCTAATTTAATCAACTCTAATGGAAAACTATGTGGTATGAAGTAGTATACAATAAAAGGAATATTCTTAGACTTAGGTCAGGTAGATATGCATTCACTGAAAAAGAAGGTTATGGTATTGCCAAGATAATTTTAGAAAAAAATTATGTGGGTAGTGTTATTACTTCACATATCAATGGTAGTATATTAATATCTTTTGATTGTAGTCAAAAAAGTTTAACACTCAACAAGAATAGAATTCTTAAATTTATAAGTAATATTAATGAAAAAGATATCTTTGAAGTTGATGATACCAATGATGCGAATTCATTAAAACAGCTTGAAAATGAATTTTTCTTAAAGCTTTCAAACATGGTCATTGGAAGAGTATTATTTGATATTTTCATTCCTATTCCTTTAAAGAGTGTAAATGCAGTTTATAAGTCAATTCCATTTATAATAGCTGGATTAAAATCTATTAATCAGTGGAAAATTAATGTGGCTGTTTTGGATGCTCTTGCAATTGGTGGATCAATATACATGAAATCATATAATTCTGCTGGTTCTATTATATTCTTACTTTCAATATCTGATATTTTAGAAGATTACACAATAAAACGAACTAAAAGTACACTTCAAAGTAGCTTAGCTATTAACATTGATACTGTTTGGATGGTCACTAAATCTGGTGAAGAAATAGCTATTCCTCTTCAAGAAGTTAAAGAGGGAGATTTGATTAAAGTAAGGTCTGGTGGTATGATACCTGTTGATGGTGTTATTTCGTCTGGAGATGGAATGATAAATGAATCTACTATGACGGGTGAGCCTTTATCTGCCCATAAAGATAAAGGAACTACAGTTCATGCTGGAACAGTTGTTGAAGAAGGGAACATAGTAATTTCTGTAACTGGTGTGGATGAGCAAACAAGAATAAATAAAATTATCCAATTAATTGAGGAATCAGAAGCTTTAAAAGCAGATATACAAAGTAAAGCTGAGAATTTAGCTGATTCTATAGTTCCTTTAAGTTTAATAGCTACAGCTCTAATTTACATATTAACAAGAGATCCAATGAAAGCTCTCTCAGCACTTTTAGTTGATTATTCATGTGCAATTAAATTATCAACTCCTATTTCAGTAATTTCGGCAATGGAAGAAGCAACAAAACATAAAATAATGATTAAAGGTGGTAAATTTATTGAAAATTATGCTGAAGCAGATACAATTGTTTTTGATAAAACAGGAACCTTGACTAAAAGTATTCCAAAGTTAGCTAAGGTGATATCTTTAGGTAAATATTCTAATGAGGACATATTAAAAATATCTGCTTGTTTAGAGGAACACTATGTTCATAGTGTTGCCAGAGCTATTGTAAATGAAGCTAACTCTTGCAATCTTAAACATAAAGAAGAACATGCTGAAGTAGAATATATTGTTGCACATGGGATTTCAACGATGCTTCGTTCTCAAAAAACAATGATTGGAAGTGAACATTTCATTTTTGAAGATGAAAAAATTCCTTTATCTAATAAGAATAAAAAAATCATTAAGGAAAACACTGCTAGCTATTCTACAATATTTTTAGCTATTGCTGGAAAATTAGAGGGTGTTCTATGTATTGAAGATCCTGTTAGAAGCGAAGCTAAAGATGTTATTCAAAAATTAAAAGATTTGGGAATTAAAGATGTTATTATGTTAACTGGCGATAGTGAAAATGTAGCATCTGCAGTTTCAGAAAAATTAGGTATTTCTAAATACAAATCACAGGTACTTCCTGAAGATAAAGCAAAGATAATTGAAGAGATTAAAGAAGAGGGTTCTAAGGTTATAATGGTTGGGGATGGAATAAATGATTCACCAGCTTTATCGGTTGCTGATGTTTCAGTAGCTATGAAGAATTCATCAGATATAGCAAGAGAAGTTGCAGATATTACCTTAATTTCAGATGACTTGAATAATCTGGTTAAACTTAGACTTTTAAGTGAGGGAATGTTAAATAAAGTCCAAAATAATTTTAAAGCTATTGTTGCTATTAACACTTCACTCATTGTTTTAGGTGGATTAGGAATATTAACTCCTTCAAACTCATCATGGATTCATAACTTATCTACAATAGCTATTGGTGCTTTATGTACACGATCAGTATTGGATGAAGACAAATAAAACATATATTATTAAGTAATGGAGTTGATTTTGGTATGGGAGAAGATGTAATTAAAGATTCAATTGAAGAATTAAAAAACTTGATTAAAGCAAATAATTTCATTGGTGATCCTATTGAAACTGAGGATAAATTAATAATTCCTTTCATGAAAGTAGGTTTTGGGTTTGTTGGAGTTAATGGAAATGGAAAAAATAATAATGGGGAAGGTTTTGGTGGTGGTGTTGGAATAGAACCAGTATCCATAGTGGTTATTAATAAAAATCCAGGAGATTCCGATTTAGTTCAAGTTCTTAGTTTATCAGAGATTGATACAACAAGTAAAGTTATTACAGATTTAGGCATTGTTTTAGCAGATTTAATAAAAGAAATTTTAGCTAACATCAATGGTTCTACTAATTCTGAAGTTGCAGACGATGAATAATTAAAATATTATGAATAAATCAATCTTTAAAAAATTCATAGGATTGATAATATTTTAGATATAGTTCTTATTTTAATAGCTATTATCCTTCTTTTAATTATTATATTCATATCTGTGGGAATTAAAATAGCTATTAAATCAAATAAAAAAAAAGATGATTTTAATTTAGATGTTGAAATTAAATGGTTATTTTTTAAGATTTATCATAAAAAAATCTCAAAAATGGATGATTTAAGAGGAAAGCATAAGGAGAATTCTTCTTCTAATAATTTTGATACTTTAAAGAAAATTTTACCATTAATAAAAAATAATATGGATAAACTATCTAAGCTATTGATTGTATTTGTTAAATCTATTGAATTAGAAAAATTGAATGGAAATTTAGTATTTGGTTTTTATAGTCCTGTAACCACAGCTATTACTTTTGCAAGTATTAATAATATTTTTACAATAGCTAACATCCATAATAAATCTGATTTGAATGTTGGAGCAGATTTTACTAAAGAAGTTTTAGATTTTAATAGTGAAGTTATTTTTAAAATAAAATTATTAAAACCAATATTTGCATTTTTAAGATTTATAACTACTAAATCAGGATTTGAACTAATTAAACAATTAAGAAACATGTTATAATACTATATTCATTTTAAACTAATATGTAGAGTTAAACTAATATGTAGAATTAAGCCAATATATGAAATATTATGATGGTCTGGTGATTTATTGAAAATTGATGAATCTAATTGTGGAAAATGTGGTATTTGTACAGATGCTTGCCCTCTTGGATTAATAGAAAAACAAGGATTTAAAATAATTATTAAAGAAGGATGTAATAATTGTGGGATGTGTTTAGAAGTCTGTCCAATGGATGTTATTTATGAGGAATGACCAATAAGATTTAATGGTCGTGTGAAATTAGCATGAATTTAAAATCCAATTTAATTTTTAGGCAGAAAAAATTCAACCTATATAATATCATCAAAATTAGCTCATATTTTTAATTTTTCATTCTCGAAAATCCATCCTCTTTTTAGGTATCGATTTAATTATAGTCCTTATGGAAAAGTTCTTATCCTTATGGAAAAGTTCTTAAATTTTGAATAATAAATTTTGAATAATAAATTTTGAATAATAAATTTTGAATAATAAATTTTGAATAATAAATTTTGAATAATAAATTTTGAATAATAAATTTT
>JAITPS010000053.1 GCA_031289325.1 Candidatus Methanovirga meridionalis | reverse complement strand
TTTATAAAATAATAATTAAAATTATAGATTTTTATAAAATAATAATTAAAATTATAGATTTTTATAAAATAATAATTAAAATTATAGATTTTCATGAATTAATATTTAAAATTAAAGTTTTTTATAAATTAATAATTAAAATTAAAGTTTTTTATAAATTAATAATTAAAATTATAGTTTTTTATAAAATAATAATTAAAATTATAGATTTTTATAAATTAATATTTAAAATTAAAGTTTTTTATAAATTAATAATTAAAATTAAAGTTTTTTATAAATTAATATTTAAAATTATAGATTTTTATAAATTTATATTTAAAATTAAAGTTTTTTATAAAATAATAATTAAAATTATAGATTTTTATAAATTTATATTTAAAATTAAAGTTTTTTATAAAATAATAATTAAAATAAAAAAATTTAATAAAAAAATTTATCATCCAAAAATTAAGAACTTTTCTATAATGACTATATTTAATAATAAATTACCTTATTTAATAATAAATTACCTTATTTTGTAATTTAAGATTTTAATATTCTTTATTATTAAAAATATTATTTAATAATTTCTATACCCCATCATACATTATTATATAATAAAAATATAAATTCTTGGAGAATAATTAATGCCCGTAATTACATTTGAATATGATGAATTAAAAGAACTTGGAATATCAATTGAAAAAGAGAAACTGATAGAAATCTTACCAATGCTTGGAAGTGACATTGAAGATTATGATGATAAAACAGTTAAAGTTGAATTTTTCCCTAATAGACCAGATCAACTTTCAGTAGAAGGAGTTGCAAGAAGTTTAAAAGGATTTTTATCAAAAGAAACTGGTTTACCTCATTATCCTGTTGAGAAATCTGATGAAAAGGTATATGTTGATGAGGAAGTAGTTAAAATTAGACCATTCATTGGCTTTGCATTAATTAAAAAAGTGAATTTCATTGGAGAAAAATTAAAGCAAATTATGGCTTTTCAAGAAAACCTTCATTGGGTTATGGGAAGAGATAGAAAAAAAGTAGCTATTGGTATCCATAACTTGGATCCTATTGAAGGACCATTTTATTACATTGGAACTAAAAAAAATGAAAATAGCTTCATACCATTAGAGCATGAAACGAAAATGACACCCGAGGAAATATTAACTAAACACGAAAAAGGGTTGAAATATTCACATTTACTTAAAGAATTTAATAGATACCCACTTATTCTTGATAAAAATAGTAATGTTATATCCATGCCACCAATAATAAATGGTGAATTAACAAAAATCACTGAAAATACAAAAAATATTTTGGTTGATGTTACTGGAACAGATGAGAAAGCAGTTGAACAAACATTGAACATTATTTGCAGTTCATTTGCTGAAGTTGGTGGAAAAATAGAAAGTTTAGAAGTTATCTATCCAGATAAAACTATAACCACACCTAATTTAATAGAAAAAGAAAAAATTGTTCATCTGGATACTGCAAACAAATTAATTGGCATAGATATTGATGCAAATGAACTTGAAAGACTCATATCTAAAGCACGAATGGAAGGTGAAATAATAGATAAAAACACATTGAATGTAAGGATTCCATCTTACAGAGTAGATATTTTACATGAAGTGGATTTAATTGAAAATATAGCTATTCAATATTGCATAAATAAAATTAAACCTAAAATGCCTGAAATAGCTACAATAGCAAATGAAGATTCATGGTTTAGTAGTGATAAAACAATTAGAGAAGTCATGATTGGCTTAGGTTTTCAAGAAGTTATGAGTTTAATGTTGACAAGTGAAAAAAACCACTACAAAAAAATGAATCAAGAAATATCTGAACATGTTGAAATAGCTAAACCAATTTCAGTTGAAAGAACCATGATCAGAACAAGTTTAATTAATGGGTTAATGGAGTTTTTAGAGAATAATAAGCATGAAGATTTACCACAAAAGATATTTGAAATTGGGGATGTTTTATATCTTGATAGCGATGCAGAAACAAAAACAAAAATTGTTAAAAAGTTATCATGCATTATATGTCACTCAAGAGCTAACTTCACTGAGATAAAATCAACAATAGCAAGTGTTTTATTAAATTTAGGTTATGATATGGAGATAAGCTCATCCAATAATACAAGCTTTATAACTGGTAGAGTTGGAGATATCATTGGAAAATCAGACAATGGAATGATTAAAGGATTTTTTGGAGAATTATCTCCAAAGGTTATTAGTAATTTTGATTTAGAATATCCTGTCATTGGTTTTGAAATAGAATTCATAGAACTATTCTTCTAAATTTTATAGGCTTTTTTATAGTATTTACAATATTCACCATTAACAATATTATTCAACCAGATCTGATTATTTAAATACCATTCAATGGTTTCTACAATTCCAGTTTCAAATTTATATTTAGGTTTCCATCCTAAATCTTTTTGAATTTTAGTTGAATCAATTGCATATCTCCTATCATGCCCTAATCTATCATCTATAAACTTAATTAAAGATTCATCCTTATTTAAATAATTAAGAATTAATTTAACAATTTCAATATTTTCTTTTTCATTGTTTCCACCTATGTTATAAACATCTCCAACTTTTCCTTTATGTAATACAAAATCAATAGCTGTACAATGATCATAAACATGCAACCAGTCCCTTACATTCTTTCCATCACCATAAACAGGTAATTTTTCATTGTTAAGAGCATTGTTTATCATTAAAGGGATTAATTTCTCTGGGAATTGATATGGACCATAATTATTAGAACAACGTGTGATATTCACTGGAAAATCATAAGTTTCATTGTAAGCTCTAACCAATAAGTCGGCTCCTGCTTTACTTGCAGAATAAGGGCTGTTAGGTGATAAAGGAGTATTTTCTGTGAAGTATCCTTCTTTTCCTAAGCTTCCATAAACTTCATCAGTAGAAATTTGAATAAACTTCTTAATGTCATGTTTTTTTCCAGCTTCAAGAAGGGTTTGTGTTCCAACTATGTTGGATTCTAAAAATATTTTTGGATTAGTAATACTTCTATCAACATGAGATTCAGCAGCAAAATTAACAATATATTCAATATCATCCTTAATGATTTCATTAACTAATTTACTATTGTTAATGTCACCTTTTATAAATTCATAGTTATTATTGTCTTGAAAATCTTTTAGGTTTTCAAGATTTCCACAGTAAGTTAAAGCATCAATATTCACAATATCATAATTAGGATACTTATTTAACATATATTGAATAAAGTTAGCTCCAATAAATCCTGCTCCTCCAGTTATTAATATTTTCATCAAAATCACGACTATTTAATAAATAAAATTAGTTTAAATTAGAATTAAAAGTTAGTGGGAGTTTCACTTAATTTTTTATAAGATTTATCTTTATCAGATAGAATAATTTCATCTTCTTTTAGTGGCCATTTAATAGCTATTTCAGGATCATTATAAATAATTCCTCCTTCATCATCCAAATTATAAAAATTTGTACATTTATAAGCAAATTCTGCTTCATCGGATAGAACTAAAAATCCATGAGCAAAACCAGGAGGAATGTAAAATTGCTTTTTGTTTTTATCGGATAAAATCACGGATTCATATTTTCCATAAGTCTTTGACTGTTTTCTTAAATCAACAGCTACATCAAAAACTTCTCCTTTAATTACCCTAACTAACTTTCCTTGAGCTTGAGTATACTGAAAATGTAATCCTCTTAAAACACCTTTAGTAGACTTAGATTGATTATCTTGAACAAATTCTGCACTGATTCCAGCATCACGAAATTCATTTGCTTGATATGTTTCCATGAAGTACCCTCTTTCATCTCCAAAAACTGTTGACTCAATAATAAAAACTCCTTCAATGGAAGTTTTAATAAAAACAAATTTTTTCATGCTTTAACCACATTTATAATTTTTTTATACATATTCATTATGGAAAAGTTCTTAAATATTAAAATAATAAATTTTTTTTATTAAATTATTTAATTTCAAATATCAATTTATAAAAATCCATGATTTTAAATTTTAAATAATATAAATTAATTTTAAATAATATAAATTAATTTTAAATTATGGTTGTTGTGGAAAAGTTCTTAAATAATAAAATAATAAATTTTTTTATTAAATTATTTAATTTCAAATATCAATTTATAAAAATCCATGATTTTAAATTTTAAATAATATAAATTAATTTTAAATAATATAAATTAATTTTAAATAATATAAATAAATTTTAAATAATATAAATAAATTTTAAATAATATAAATAAATTTTAAATAATATAAATAAATTTTAAATAATATAAATAAATTTT
>JAITPS010000029.1 GCA_031289325.1 Candidatus Methanovirga meridionalis | reverse complement strand
TAATTAATATTTTTTAATAATATTTATTTTTAATTAATATAAATAATTTTTAATTAATATAAATAATTTTTAATTAATATAAATAATTTTTAATTAATATAAGTAAATTTTAATTAATATAAATAATTTTTAATTAATATAAATAATTTTTAATTAATATAAATAATTTTTAATTAATATAAATAAATTTTAATTAATATAAATAATTTTTAATTAATATTTTTTAATAATATTTATTTTTAATTAATATAAGTAATTTTTAATTAATATAAATGTTTTTTAATTAATATAAGTAAATTTTAATTAATATTTTTTGATAATATTTATTTTTAAAAAAGTTATTCATTAAAAACTTTATCAAAACCAATAAGCTCTATGAATTAAAAATAAATTTCATGATTAAATAATGAATTTAGATAATTATTTCAATTGTTAACAAAAATAGGAGATAGAATATGATATACATGGATCATGCAGCTACTACACCTGTTAGAGAAGAAGTAGTCAAAGAAATGGAACTTTATTTCACACAATACTTTGGAAATCCATCAACAATATATAAAGTTGGAAGAGAAGCAAAAAAAGGAATGGAAGAAGCAAGAGAAAAAGTAGCAGATTTAATTGGAGCTAAAGTTGATGAGGTAATTTTTACAAATGGTGGTACTGAATCGGATAATATGGCAATTAAAGGAATAGCTTTTAAAAATAAAGATAAAGGAAATCATATAATAACTTCTCAAATTGAACATCCTGCTGTTATCGAAACCTGTGCTTTTCTTAAAAAACTTGGATTTGAAATTACATATCTTCCAGTTTATAAAGAAGGAGTGGTTAGAGTAGATGATTTAAAGAAAGCCATTACAGATAAGACTATTCTAATAACAATAATGCATGTAAATAGTGAAATAGGTACAATTCAACCTATTAAAGAAATAGGGGAAATTGCAAAAGAAAAAGGAATTACATTTCACACGGATGCAATTCAAAGTGTAGGAAAAATACCGATTAATGTTCATGAACTTAATGTAGATCTACTTTCTATCTCCAGCCATAAAATCTATGGTCCAAAAGGTGTTGGTGCATTGTATGTTCGTGAAAAAATTAAATTAGAACCATTTATTCATGGTGGAGGACAAGAAAAAAATTTAAATTCTGGAACAGAGAATGTGCCTGGAATGGTAGGGCTTGGAAAAGCAGCTGAAATAGCTAAAAAAGAATTGGATAGTAATATGAAACACTTATCTAATTTAAAAGAAAAACTTATTAATGGAATATTAGATATTGAAGAAGCTTATCTTAATGGAGATATTGGAAGAATGGTTCCTGGAACAGCTAACTTCCATTTTGTTGGAATTGAAGGAGAAAGTTTAGTTTTACTTCTTGATGGAAATGGAATAGCTACTGCAACTGGTTCTGCATGTTCATCTAAAAAATTGAAAGCTTCACCAGTTTTAAAAGCTATTGGTCTTGATGTTGTTAAATCTCATGGTTCTCTTCGCATTACTTTAGGTCCAGAGAATACTGAAGAAGAAGTTGAAAAGGTCATTGAAATTATTAAAACATCGGTTGAAAGATTAAGAGCAATGTCCCCAATATGGAATAATAAAAAATCCTAATAGGATGTTCGGTTCTTTGTCTTTTGGTTTTCTACTTTTTAGATTATAGACTAATAGAATATGGGCTTTTAGTTTTCTACTTTTTAGATTATAGAATATGGGAATGGGATGATAAAAAAATAATTAAAGTTTTTTAAGAACATTATCATATAATTTAACATCCAAATTTAAAGAAACAGGTCTACATTTAGCACATAATAATATGAAAACATCCTTTCCTTTTAAATCCAATTCGGTTAGCCCCTCATAGTTACCTAAACCTTTGGATATTATGAAGTCTGATTCATCAAAAAACTTCTGAAACTCTGGAGATGCCTCTTCATAAATAAATCCACCACTATCGGTTCCAATATGTGTGGTATTAGCTATTTTATCTAAACCTATATCTATAAGATCCTCTTCAGTGGCATCATTACCAATCGGTGCACTTTTACCAGCGACTGTTACTTCTAATCCAAGATCAATTAATTTTTCAATCAATAATTTATCAAAAGAAATTTCCCCAACATTATCAACAAGATATAAAACTTTTGAATGCTTTTTTATATCTTCATGAAGCTTATCAATATGATTAATAGCTAAACCTTTTTGAGAATTTTCATCGATATGATCAAGATAATTAAAATCAGCTCCTAAAACTACTATATCTAAAAAATTACCAAGAATAGCTAATTTTACAAGTTCTTCTAAAGAATGATTTTCAACATTTAAATTAGAAATAATTTTATTTGCAATCCTTGTAGAATCCTCTTTAAACTGTTTAAAAGGATCATCATTACCAGACATTTTTTTAATCATTCTATGAGCTCTCGCATTAAGAATATTAGGATTGGGTTCAGGTCCTTTAGAGTACGATTCAGACCACATTGGTACAATTTTTTTAAGAATATCATCCTTAATTGATTCATCATTGGTAGCTAAATCAATTGCTTCAATTTGACTTTTATTTCTACAAAGATAACAGTCATAATAAACTCTCATTAATAAACCTCTTTTTAACAATTTTTATTTATTTAATTAAATGTGTATAGTATTCTGCATAATTAAGGCATATTCTAATGCATATTCAAAAAATAAGGCATATTCAAAAAACAACACATATTCAAAAAATTTTTGCAAATTACTCTTCAAATATTAATTTTTGTCTTTTAAATTTAATTTAAAAAAATAAAAATCATTTTTGATTGCATTTTTGATTGCAAATATTTAATGATTGTAAATATTTAATAAAGATTTTTTAACTTTAAAAACTAAAGTTTTTAAAATATAGTATTTTTGATAAAGTTCTTAATAAATAACTTTTTTTAAAAATAATTAATATTAAAAAATATTAATTTAAAATTATTTATATTAATTAAAATAAATTTACATTATTTAAAATTTAAAATTATAGATTTTCGTGAAATAATATTTAAAATTAAATAATTTAATAAAAAAATTTATCATTCAAAATTTAAGAACTTTTCCATAATAACTATAGTTATATTAATTAAAATACATTTATATTATTAATTATTAATAAAATTTAATTTAAAATTATAGATTTTCATGAAATAATACTTAAATTATAGATTTTCATGAAATAATATTTAAAATTATAGATTTTCATGAAATAATACTTAAAATTAAATAATTTAATAAAAAAATTATCATAAAATTATCATTCCAAAAAAAATTAAAAAAAAATTATTATTTCAAAATTTAAGAACTTTTTCATCATGATTTATAAAAGAAAATAATTTTATAAACATCACATATTAATTTACATATTAATTCTGAAACACATATTTATTTTGATATTACATTATCAGTAGTTCGTAAAGTGTTTTTTATATTTTTGTTTTTTAGTAGTTTTTAGTTTTTATATTTTTGGGTTTTTCTTTATTTTATCAATTATTTTTTTCATATTTCATGTGTTTGTTT
>JAITPS010000017.1 GCA_031289325.1 Candidatus Methanovirga meridionalis | reverse complement strand
TTAATTGTTGGGGGGATAATGGATAATATTCTCTTGGTTCATGTTCAACATGTTTTATCTTAGAAGATTCTTCGATTTTCTTGCTTATAATTTGAATATTAACATTATCATTGAGCAACTCAGATAGTTGTAATTCGACTCCATAGTTTTCAAATATTTTTGTTGATAGCTTAATTAGTGATAGTGATGTGAAACCTATGTTTAATAGATTGTTATTCGCTCCAAAATTATCATGACCTAAAATATCACTAGAAATTCCAAATATCTCTTTTTCTAATGAAGTGCTTGGAGAAACAATCTCATTTATAGTAAAGTCAGGATCAGGTAATTTATTTATATCTATTTTGCCTGTTGATGTTAGTGGAAATTCATCAAGATTTTTTAAGTATTGTGGCACCATATAATGAGGTAATCTATCACTTAAAAAAGTTAATAATTCATTTTTAAATAAATTAAACTCATTATTCTCTAAGGTTTTGTTAAGTTTAAGATATCCACACAAAAATGTGTTATTATCTTTCACTTTTAGAATTACGACAGATGAATCTATAAATTTATATTGATTAATTATATTTTCAATTTCTACGGGATTCATTCTTTGACCGTGAAGTTTAATCTGTTTATCAATTCTACCGAATATTTTTAAATCTCCAGTTTTTTCACTTCGAGCTAAATCACCAGTTTTAAAGAATCGAATACCATCAATAGTTATAAATTTTTCTTCAGTTAACTTTAAATCATTTAAATATCCTTTAGCAATACTTGAACCACCAAACCATAATTCACCAACAACACCATTTGGTAAAGGCTGACCATCTAAATCAGTTATCATAGCTAAATAATTAAATAAAGGGGTGCTTTTACCAATATCATCTAAATTATCTAAGACTTTAAAAGAACCCTCACCAACAAGTTCAGTAGCACCATAACTAACACAAATTAGAGTATTTCGCATAGTATTTTGCAGAAGATTAAATAATTTTTCTGTCATTGCTTCACCTGCTAATGATAATGCAAAATTAAGTTCTCCCATATTATTCTTAAAATTTTCATCATTAATTAAAGTTTCCAACAGCGAAGAAGTTAAAATAAACTGCCCAATTTTATGCTTTTTTATTAATTTACTAAGTAAAATAGGATTATTTTTAGATTTATCATCAGCTAAAACGAAAATAACATCATTAAGAATTGTGAGAAAAAGTTCAGTTGGAAAAAGAACAAATGAAACTGTAGTGAAAGAAAGTAAAGATCTAAAATCTTTTATATAAGTAAGAGGAACATTTTTTTGACTATTTCTATTTGTTACAGCTTCATGTGTTATTAACACTCCTTTAGGTTCACCTGATGATCCAGAAGTGAAAGAAATATAAAGTAATTCATCTCCATTTAAGTTTAAGTTGGGATTTAAATCATTATCTTCTAATAAAAGTTCATCTACTAATAGGCTGTTATCAAATATTTTTTCATTGTTAATAACATATTTAGCATCAGATGATTTAATCATTAATTCAATGCGATGTCGTGGAAAATCAGGATCTATAAGCAGGAAACATGCACCTGATTTAATCACACCAAAAATAGTGTTTATTAATCGACTATCCCTCTTTAACATCACTCCAATCACATCACCAACAACAACACCCCTTTTAATTAATGCATTAGCAATTTTATTACTATGATAATCTAAATCCTTATAAGTATAACTACCATCGTTACTAATGAAAGCAACTTTATCAGCATAATCTCTGACACATTTTTTAAAAGCAGTGGTAACAGGAGCATTATCCACCTCTTCAATAACAACATTATCCATATAATCTATTAATGGAATTGAATTCAATAATCTATTATTATCTTTTATAAAATAATGTAATAGTCTTTTCACTGAATTCAAAAATTCATTAACAAAATCTGAAGAATAAATAATATCATCATAAGAAACTACTAAATTAAAGAATTCACCCATATTTTCAACTTTAATATGAAATCTAAAATCAGAAAATTCACCCGTTCCCATGTTATCATATAAATTTGAAAGATCTATATCCACATAATTAAAAGCTATTTCTGAATGAATATCAGGATATTTTTCAACTAAATCTGATAAAGGATAATGAATATGTTTTAATAATTCTTGATACTCATCATTAAGATTTAAAAGATAATCACTAACATTAAATGCTTTATTAATTTTATAATACAAAAAAGAAGATGAAGCAAAAAAACCAATACTATCCTTAAATATAATATTGTGTCGATTGTTAACTATTATTGATGTGAGAATATCATGACTATAACTAAATTTGCTTATAGCAATCAAACAAGCACCCAAAATTACTACATTCGGAGTAATATTCAAGCTTTTACTAAGAGTTTGAACTTCATTAAAATTTTCAATTTTAGTTTTTAAAACTTTATTAATAGAATAATTTTGTTTGTAATTATCTTTATCCCCATTAATAAAATCTACACCATTAAAATCAACTAATTTATTTTTAAAATATTTTTCATCCACTTCATACTGTTTTGACTTTTTAAATTCTAATTCATCAAGAACATAATCATAATAAGTAAATTCCTCTTCTTTCAAATCAACTTCATCAAACACAATCTTATTTAAATCATCAAAGAATATTTTCAATGAAAATGCATCAACAATCATATGCTTGAAATCATAAAAAAGATAACAACCATCCAGATTATAGATTATTTTAAAGTGATATAAAGGAGTATTTATCAAATTAGAAATCTCAATGAAATTTTCCAATTCTAATTTAGTATTAATGTCTTTTTGAGCTTTTTGAATCTCTATATTATCATGATTAACAATAGTGTTATAATGCTTTTGATAAATACGATTACTTTTATTATCTTTAATAAGCTGTGTTTTCATATATGGATGCATATCCACTGTTTTTAATAATGCTTCCTTTAAATCCATAGCATCCATATTTTTAAAAAATAAAAATCCATTTATATTATAATTATAAAATGTTTTATCTTGACTTTTCAAGTCATGAATATAATCAAGCCACTGCTGAGAAGATAAAGGATAAAACTCCCTACTTTCATGTTTAACATAATCCATCTCAGATAACTCTCTTATCTGTTCACAAATACTTATAATATTCGTATCATTTTCCAATAAATTTGTTAATTCTATTTCAATATTATAATCATCAAAAATCTTTGCCAATAAGTTAATTAGTGATAATGATGTGAAACCAATACTTATGAGACTATTTGTCACCCCAAAGGCACTGTAACCTAATATTTCAACAGAAATATCAAAAATTTGCTGTTCTAAATCATTTGATGGTTTAATAATTTCTTTAACTTGCCTAAACAATTCATTTATATTAGAAGGTATTAAATTCTTCCTATCCACTTTCCCACTGTTGTTTAATGGAACATTATTAATTCTTTCAATAACAGAAGGAATCATATAATCAGGAAGAAAGTCTTTAAGTTTTTTCCTTATAAATTCCTCGTCAATGGGTTTATCAGATAAGTAACCAGCATATAATCTCATATCATTATCAATACCTGTTAATTTAGATACATCAAAACCAGAACATACAGATTTACTTATGCCTTCAATTTTTAATAGTGCTTGCTCTACTTCAACAGGTTCTACTCTATACCCATGAATATTTACCATGAAATCTTTTCTTTGATAATAAACTAAATCATGATTTTCATTGTAATAAGCTAAATCACCAGTTTTATAAAGTATTTTATCATTATTGGATTGTGAGAATGGATTAGGAACAAATTTTTCTTTTGTTTGTTTTTCATCCTTGAAATAGCCAAGAGCAACAATTCCTGATACACAAATCTCCCCAAT
>JAITPS010000211.1 GCA_031289325.1 Candidatus Methanovirga meridionalis | reverse complement strand
AATTTATTTATATTAATTAAAATTTATTTATATTAATTAAAATTTATTTATATTAATTAAAATTTATTTATATTAATTAAAATTTATTTATATTAATTAAAATTTATTTATATTAATTGAAAATTATTTATATTAATTGAAAATTATTTATATTAATTGAAAATTATTTATATTAATTGAAAATTATTTATATTAATTAAAATTTAAAATATTTAAAATTATGGATTTTTATAAATTAATATTTAAAATTAAATAATTATAATAAAAAAGTTTATTATTCAAAATTTAAGAACTTTTCCCATAATGACTATAATTATAAAAAATAATATTATAAATAAGTAATATTATAAATAAATAAATAAGTAATATTATAAATAAATAATATAAACGGAGCATTTAAATGAAAAGAAAATATGTTTTAATACTATTAATTTTAGTGATTGTTGTAGCTATTTCCATATCTACATGTTTTTTAATGTTTTCACAGAATGATGATAAAATCTGTTCAAAATGTCAGATGTTGAATTGTCATGATCATGCTCATGATAACTATTGTTGTGATATGTGTTATATGGAAAATTCTAATAAAACATGTGATTGTGATATGCCTAATGGAACTAATATGTCTAACCAATTCCAATCATGATATAATTTCGTTATTTAAGTTCAATTATTTAAGTTCAATTATTTAAGTCTTTCATACTTATTAAAGCCGTACATTCTGTGAAGGATAATGTTCCATCGTAGACAATGAATTCTTTCATTGCTCTGCATAATAAATTGTTTTTATTATAAATTATGTAATTATCTTTTATAGATTTACATATTGATGTTCTTAATTTCCATCCTTTGCATTTACCAATTAAATTAATTGTTTCTATAATTATTGCTTGAATTATTATTTTATTTGATTTAACTACTTTATCAATGATTATCAATGATTTTTGTTGTGTTATCATACCATTGATCAGTTTCAATAACTAAACTTGTTATATATGGTGCATATATAAATCTAAATTTATATTCTTCTTTTTTTTAGAAATGCATTCCTTTAGCTCCTATTTTTTTATTTTAACGGCATTATATGAGAATTTTTCTTTATTATTCCATTTATACCTTTTTCAGTGATTTTTTCCTAAAATAGATTTGTAAATCAATTTCAACTTTTCCACAGAATATATATGTATATGGTGTGATATGTATGGAAATATATATTTTGACTACAAATTTCTATGATGCTAATTAAATGAATCTTCATTAAAGAAAATATAGTCTTTCTTGTGAAGTCATTAAAATGATGATAAAAAATATGAAAATCTCCACACTTTTGACATCTCACTTTATCAAAAATATTATATAAAGAAATTTATTAAATTAATATTCATAAAATATTTAAATAAAAAAAATAATTAAAACATGACAAAAAAATCAACTGATAAAAAAATAATTCAAAAGTGTATAAGTTGAAAGTATTCTATGATGAGGATACTTACAGAGTTATAGAAATTAATGGAAAAGATACATTGGATAATTTAAGTAATGCAATTTTAAACTCTTTTAATTTCACTCATGAACACATGTATCTCTTCAGCATGGATGATAATCCTTATGGAGATAATACATATCAACTAAATGCTAATTCAGATAAATCAACAAATGTTTCTATTAATGATATAAAACTTGTAGAAGAACAATTTTTTCTGTACCTATACGATTTTGGAGGTGAATGGATGTTTTCCATATTAGTAGAAAAAATATCTTCTGAAAGTAAATACAATGAACCTAAAGTTTTAGAATCTAAAGGAAAATTAGAACAATATCCTGATGAGGATGAAGATTATTTTTAATTAAAAGAAAATTATGACTTCATTTTAATTCTTTTTTTCCTTAAAAGTGTTTTTAACTGCTTCCATTAAATCCAAATTAAAATCTTTTCCTGACTCTTTTTTATAGTTATTTAAAAATTCTAAAATTTCATCAACCTCTTCATACTTTCTTTTTGAATGCTTGAGTGAGTTCTTTATTCTTGATTTAGATGATGGTATAAAGTTATCTCCTTCGCTAATAGCTATTGTTTTAAATAGTTGATCTTTAAGATCCATATTTTCAGCTATTTTGAATGTTTCAATAAGAAAAGCTGAAATTCCTTTTGTATAAATACTTCTTAACATTTTAATTTTTGAAGCATCACCAATATTAGGACTTATAACTTTTATATTAAGACCAAAGCTATTTAAAATAGCTATTTTATCAGAATTTTTACCAGATACAAATATAACTGAATTAGGTGAATCAACTTTACCTATGATTGCTCCATCAACAAAGTTTCCACCAACAATATCTGATATTTCTTCTGTTTTATTTGGGGATATATTGTTTAAGTCCAAAAATATTCCTTTAGCTATTTTTCCATATTTTTTAGCAATATATTTTGATTTTGCAGGACTATTTGCAGAAATTAAAATGTCAGATGAATAGCTAAGTTCTTCCAAACTTTCCACATCCTCAACACTACAATTACTTATTCGTTCTTTTGTTTTTCCACTTCTCTCTTGAGAAGATGTTTTTACAATAGCTCCATTTTCTATAAGAATTTTTGAAAGAACAGAAGAAACTTCACCATATCCAATAAATCCTATTATCATCTTATCAGTTCCTATTAATAATTTTATTAAAAATTCAAAAAGAAAATTGTCTCTTATAGAAAACCTAAATAACGATAAACCTCACAAAAGCTTACATTCTCTCTAACCAATGCTATCAACTTAATGATTTCATGTTTTGTTTTATTTTCCTATAATTTCTTAATTTTTAATATATTCTAAAAAAATTGTTTAAATACTTAAATTACAAGTAAAAATAATATATTTTCCATTAATTAACCATTTTAAATAGTAAAACTTAAATATAATAAGCATCCATACCATTATTAGCAATTTTATCATCCATGAATTATGGATGCAATGAATAGATGATAATTTTTTTATTAAACTATTTAATTTTAAATATCACTTTATAAAAGTCTATAATTTTAAATTTTAATTAATATAAATTTATTTTGATTAATATAAATAATTTTAAATAAATAAAAAAAATTATTTATTAAGAACTTTATTAAAACAATTATAAATAAAAATACCACTTTTTTAACTTTAAAAATGCTTTTAATAAATAAAAAATTTTTTATAGGTTAAATAAAGTTTTAAAGATTATCTAAGTTAAATAAAAAATTTGGTTCCAAACCATAAAAACTAAAATTTTAAAACTAAAATTATTTTAAAAAATTTAATTATGAAAATCTTAATACTTCTATTTATTCACGTAAGAATTAGTAAAAGGATTTCAATTGCTCTAATTATCATAAATAATGAACTTAAATGAATTATTAATATAAATGGTGAACCTGGAGTTCTAAACATTTCTGCTTTAGTAGCAAAAAATGGTGCTATACCAGTTTCTCCAGCTACTCCAATTAACAATAATATCGATCCAAACAATATCATTGGATTGGATGCTATGTTGGCTAACTCAAAGAAACTTAAAGTGCCTGTTGCTGCTAAAATTATTGCTCCACCACCAAATAGAGGTAACGATGCCATCATAGCTATTAAACCATATTGAAATGCAGCATTTAAAACATCAATTTGTTTAACAGCTGAAACTATACCAATATTAACTATTCCAGTTAAAGCAACAAACAATATAAAATTAAATAAATCACCTGTAATCATTGCACCTGCTGTAGCTATTCCACAAACAATAGCTAAAAATCTTCGAGCTTTAAATTCAGCAATTCCAACAGTTGATTTATTATCTTTTAAACCTTCAAAACTTGCTTCAACTTGGGTTTCTGTTCTACTAACAGCTATTAAAAAGGTAAACAATAGTATAACTATAAGCATAAATAGGTGTAGTGGAGTTAAATATAGAATAATGTCTCCTAAAGGTATAATACCAAGTAAATTTCCACCTAAACTTCCAATATCCATTTTAATCTTTTCCTTTATATTCAATTATTTTCTTTTAAACTCTTCTCTCATTAATACTCCTATTAACCCTACTTTAGAAGCTACTTTAAGAAGTAATCCAGAAGCAGCTAAAAATAAACTTAGCAACCAAAATTCTGGATTGACAAAAAACAATAAGAAACCAACTATCCATAAACACCATGCAATACCAGAAATAGCTCCAAGACCATTAATTACAAGAATTGGTAATCCTCTTGCTTTTCTTGATAATATATATAACAATATACCTCCACCAGCTACTGCACCACCAGTAAATCCAGTTAGAAATATTCCATATCCAATTAATATTAATGATAAGAAGTTAGGAGCCGTTGTCATAATTTCCATATCAAAAACTAATGGCATTGGGAGTATTGAAGGGGTTTTTCCTTTTTTTCTTATTTCTCGTGAGATTAAAATCTCAGATATTGCCATTATTTCTGCAAGTTCAACAACTAAACCAGGCAGTATAAGTGCTTCAGCTAAATCAGTTCCAACCGCACCAACAACTATTAACATAGCTAATCCAACTATATCTGTGAGTATTAACACATGAATATCACTTTTGTTAATAGCTATTCCTATTAATCCAATAAATCCTACAATAAACCCTGTGTAAATTGCAGGTAGATACAATGAACAAAATATCTCTGGAACAAACTCAGGCACTAACATTTAATTTCTCTCCAAATATTATTTTAATCATCTTTTTTATTTTTATTCCTCATAGTGAAGTTTAAAGCCAACCAAGAAGCAATAACAAATGCCATCATTAAGATGGTTGATTCTAATATTGTATCAAAACCTCTTGTATAATATAATATTTCATCTATTAAACCTCCAGGCGAAGAATAAATTGATGTTCCAAAATATGGTGAATTTTTCTTAATATTATAAGCTATTGGAGACATATACGAATTTATCATACCAATTTTTTTACTGTATTGAGGATACTGTGCAACCGTGATCCCTGGTGTTTCTAATATTTCTCCTCCCCTATCATAAGGTGCTATACTATCACCAGCAAACATTTGTTCTTGAGGGGCTGGTCGTGGATAAAGTTGTTCATTATTTAAACTAAACGGCACAAATAACCCAATTAATAAAAACAATCCCAATATTAATGAAAAAACTCGTGGAATCCTATCAGGATTTGCTAACTTATTCCAAAACTCACCTAAATCCATGATTTAACCTCTTATTTATAATTCAGCCCCAATTTCCTCTAAACGAGTGATTGCTCTAAGCAAAATTAAAGAAACAATTATACTTGTTGCAACAAAAGTTAAAAGAGCAAGTGTATGATTATAGGTTAAAAGGATTAATGATATTCCAATACTTGGAATTTCAGTATTTAAAGTTCTAACAATAGGATCTTTAACTCCAGGACCCCATACAGTTGATAAACTTCCAATGATAGTTAGAATACATCCAGTGTAAAACCAAATATTTAATTCAAACACTATTTTCACCTTTAGTTTCTTTAATTTTAGTTTCTTCTTTATTTCTTATTTCATTGATTTTAATAAGAGCAAGTAAAAATACAATAATGGAAACTGGACTCAACAAAGCCATAACAAAAGCTACATCAAGGTATTTAAATGAGACAACAGCCCCCAACAATCCAGCTTCCAATATGGATAGCATTATTATTTTATCCAATGGTTTAATTAAAAACATTATCCCTAATGCTCCAATTACCATTAAAATAATTGAAATGTTTGTTAGAGTTATAAAATCCAATATATTCATTTTACTACCTTGAAATCAAAAATCATTAATCAAAAACAATTTCATTTTTAAGTCTATTGAAAGTGTATGCAATAGCATTAGATGATATTGTGGAAGTTATAAAAAAGGTAGATCCTACAATAAAGCCAAATGGAGTATTAATATAAATAGCTATTAGTGCTGAAAGACCAAAATCTATAACATTTATATAAAGAATTCTTTCAACTCTATTTTTAGTTATAAAAGATCTTATAGCCATTATAATAATTATAAATCCAATTATCTTTTCTATCATAAAATCAGCCATTATAAAAATTTATTTTATATTTTTTCTATTTAATTTCTTAGCTATTAAACCTAAAAGCTTAGATGAACTTGTATGATCCAATCCTTGAATTGTAGTAATAGCTATTACCATACCAACCACAAACATTAAAGGTGTAATATCAATGAATGAACATAAAACTAATATAATTGTTGTTGATAATGCACCCACTGTTCCAGCATATCCTGGATCAGCACATAATCTATTACCAATGTATACCATTAAAGCAGCAATTAAACCACCTTGAAAACCTAAGAGCATTACGCCTATTGAAGCAAGTAATGTTCCTGCTGATGCATCAGGAGAACATAAAATATTTCCTTGAAAAAATCCTCCAGATAAATCTCCACCTCTTTTTTTTATAGAATGACCTACAATATCAGCACCTTTGACACCAGGTGCTTCTGGTAGACCAAAATATGTATCAATCACCACAAAGTTAATCCAAGATATAATGGATGCAATGATTAAACCAATAATTTCATTCACTATATTCACCCACAATAGGTTTAGGAAATACATGATCAAATAGATATTTTACAAATAATGCAGATGAAATAGCTATTACAATAGCTAAAACAAGTCCATCATAAATCCAATAAAACTTTGTTGAATACATAATAGCTAAAATTCCAATAGCTATTACTGGAGTTGGAAATAATGCACTTTTAGTCCAAGAAAATCTTCTTGGCTTCTCTGGAAGAAGAGGTAATTTCAATATAAGAGCCATTATTATTGATATAATAATAGTCAGCAAATAATTTAATAAAATATGTGATTCTATAATATTAGTTATCATAGATATTATTATGATTTGTTTAATATATAAATATTATTAAATTATTTTTAAAAATCATGAAAAAATATGAAAAAATATGAAAAAATATGAAAAAATATGAAAAAATATGAAAAAATATGAAAAAATATGAAAAAATATTAAAAAATATAGTGTATGAAATAATGTTTTTAAGTAATGAGATTTTTTAAATTATGCCATAAGTATTAAATTTTTAATTAAAAAAATTATAATTATTATTTTTAAAAATAAAAAAATAAAAATTAT
>JAITPS010000161.1 GCA_031289325.1 Candidatus Methanovirga meridionalis | reverse complement strand
AATTTATTTTAAATAATAAAAATTTATTTTAAATAATAAAAATTTATTTTAAATAATATAAACTTATTTTAAATAATAAAAATTTATTTTAAATAATAAAAATTTATTTTAAATAATATAAACTTATTTTAAATAATAAAAATTTATTTTGATTAATGATAAATAATTTAAATTAATATTTTTTAATAATATTTAATTTTTAAAAAAGTTATTTATTAAGAACTTCATTAAATCCATTATAAATTATTTAATTTAGATTTAAGAGGTTAATTTAGATTTATATTAGAAGTTAATTTAGGTTTATATTGGATTTATATTAGAAGTTAATTTAGGTTTATATTGGATTTATATTAGAAGTTAATTTAGGTTTATATTAGATTTATATTAGAAGTTAATTTAGGTTTGTATTAGATTTATATTACATAGATATTGTATTATTAAACATAAGCTATTCTTCATTATCTAAAATTCCTGTTCCAAAGACTAAAAGGACTACAACCACTGAAGTTACCAATATTAATGCTTCACCTAATGTATCATAAGCTCTCCAATCAAATACGATTAATGTTACCATATTTGGTGCGATCTTAGTTCCTAAGGTATTATAAATTTCACTTACTCCTGGCATTATAAGTTCATCTAATTTAAAAAGTGCACTAAGTAAACTTACTCCAAATAATGCAGTTGATATTGATAAAATTAAAGTTCTTATACTGCTATTTTCCAAAGTAAACTCCTCCTACATAATACTATTAAATTATTTATTATTCATTAAAATTTATTAATTTGGTTTTGATTTATTTGTAGTTTATTTAATTTCATTTTAACACGCCCCAATAAATAGCACTAACTAATATTGCAAGGGTTAAAATCACATAAAACATCATTTTATTAAGGGAATCATCTTGTTCTTTTTTAAGTTTACTAATTAAAGGCATATTTGTAATTAGACATAATCCTAAACCTAAAATTATTAAAACTGTAAGCAAGACATTTATATGTCTAAGCATAATAGATGAAATTAGTATTGTAGAAATTATAGTTAATTCAGCAGCCATTGCAGAACTTACATTTTCATTCGTGATGGTGTCTTTTTTTATTTTATTTTTAAATTTCTGCACTGAATTATGAATTAGAATGTATATATCCATCTAAATCAAACCTCCAACAAATGTAGTGAGTTCTTTTACAACTAAATCAGGCATTAATCCTAAAACAATACAAATTATTAGTAAAACGCCTACAGTAAATATGGCTGATCGTGGTACTAATGATTTCTCAACAATTAAATCTTTTGGTTTTGGTTTAAGATATGCTGCATGGAATATTTTTATAAATGTCATAAATGTAACAATACTAATTAATATCATGATTATGGCAAGTTCTGGGAAATTAGCATTCAAAGCTGATTGAATAAGCATTAATTTGCTTTGAAAACCATTTAAAGGAGGAACTCCTGCCATAGCAAATCCTCCGAGAAGAACCATAATAGACATTTTTGGGATGTTTTCAATTAATCCACCTAATTTAGTAATGTTTGATATTTTAGTTAACTGTATTATTGCACCAAAACCAATGAACAATAATGCTGTTATTATTAGTTCGTTAATACCTTGAAATAGTGCAGCAGTAATGGATAAGTTTGTTCCAATACCAAAACCAAGACCAATGTATCCAAGTTCTCCAACAGCTAAAAATCCAATTATTCTTCTTAAATCAGTTTCTATAAGAGCCATTGTAATTGAAAGTATCATTCCAGCTAATGAGAAGAATATTATGATTCCATGAACAAATGGAAGATGGGAATAAATTCTAAGTATTGCAAGTCCGAAACTTATAAATATTACAACTGATAATGCTTGTAATAATGCACTTCCACTTGGTGTGGCTTTACTATATACTGCAGATTTAATAGTGTGGAATGGTGGTAAACCTACACTATAAATCCAACCGAAGAAAATCAATCCAAATGAAAATAGAAATACAGGTGAATAAGAATCTATTAGCCCATTTTTAATCATGTAGGTTATATCTGTTATATTTACACTACCAACCAAAGCAAGTAAAAATCCTATTCCTGTAAGAAGTATAGGTCCACCTATAGAACCTAAAATCATATATTTCATAGCGGTTTCATATTTTTGATTATCATTAGAGGATAATATTATCCCCACTTGAGATATAATAGCTATTTCAAAAAATATGTACATGTGGAAAATATCGTCTGATAAAAGCATGGCTGTTACAGAACTTAAGCCCATGAATATTAAGAACATGTATTGCCCAGAAATTCTTTTTCTTTCGTTTATTGCGGTGAAAATAGCTAAAAATCCTACAATAAATAAGAAAAATAATAATATTTTTTGTAATCCTTCAAAAGAATAGTTTATTCCAATATGAAAAGTGGATAAACTAACATTTGAAATAAGACTTGGAAGTGAGCTTAATAAGTTTTCATTGTCTATTAATGGAGAATGTCCTCCAAAGTAGTGAAATCCATAGTTAGATATTATTGGAATTAAAGGTAAAAGAATAGCTACTACAAAGGATAGTGTTTTAACTATGGAATTTTTTCTACCTAAAGCATTTAAAATTAGGGCAGCTATTATTGGAATAATAACCATTAAAGGGATTAATTCATTCATGATTATCACCTAATATTTTGAATGCACTTAAACTACCATGTTTTTTATATAAAACCATAGCTATGGCTAACATAACAGCTAAGGTAGATGCACCAATAACTATGCTTGTAAGTACTAAAGCATGAGGTAAAGGGTAAGCTGAATTTGCCACAAACCAGTCAGGAGACATACCTGGTAAAAATATAGGCACTACACCATCTGATCTATAAGCTAATGTAATTAAGAATAAATTAGCTCCTTCCTCAATAAAAGATAATCCAATGATCTTTTTGATTATATTATCCAGAAATATGGCTGCATACAATCCAATAAGAATAAAACTTCCTGAACATAATAAGGCAGCTATTTGAGTATTAATCATCTTTACCAGCTCTCTGAGTTTTATAGATTGCCAAAGCTAAAAATACTGGAACAATTGCAGCACCAACAATGGCTTGAGTTAATGCGACATCTGGAGCAAGCAGGATCTGAAAAAGAATAGCTATGCATCCTCCACTTATTCCTGTAAGAATAGCTGCTTTAAGTAAGTCTCTTTGTGCAAGTGCAAGAATTGATCCTAAAATTCCAATCAGCATTACTATATATTCAATCATTATTAATCCTCATTTATAATAGTTAATTTTGAAATAGAATATTGTTCATCTTGATTATCAATATGTTCTTCTTTAAATTTAGTGGTATTATTATTTTTAGAGTTATTATTTTTAGAATTATTATTTTCAGAGGCATTTAACTCTTTATTATATTCATCTTCACCATAGTAGTAAGCATTTGCCATAGCATGACCAACAATAGGAGCTAAAATAAAGTAGATTGCTGCTAAAAGTGGTTGATTTAATCCAATCATTGCTAAGACACCTGCAACATCCACAATACCTAAAAAATGCAATTTAGCATAGATAACATTAGTCATATCATTTTTGAGCCTTAGTATTCCAATAGAAGCAATTAGAATCAGTATAGCAGATATAATTAAGCATAAGGATTGAAGTATTTCAAAAATAGTGTTAATCATGTTTTTCTCTCCTTAATACAATTGAAAAAGCTATTGTACCTATAACACCAAGAATAAGTAGTGCAAGTGCAATGTCCTTACAAAATTCAATGTTATGGATAGCACCATACACTAAAAGTAAAATAGCTATTCCAAGTGAGAATGTAGCACTTCCAATCAATCCCATAGCTATTGTTTTATTGGTGGTTATTTTAATAGCTACTAATAAAAATATGACAAGTGAAACCATTAGAATGTATTGACTAATTAGCAGTATCTCCATTTAAATCACTTACTCTAACATTTTTGCAATATATTTTTCAAGGGGAATAATATCTTTATTTTCTCTTGGAGAGATAACAACAACCTTTAAGATAGAATTTTCACTATCTAAATCAATGGTCAATGTACCTGGAGTTAAAGTTATTGTATTGGCCAAGATAGTCTGTGAAACTGGTCTTTTAAGAATAGTTTTTATATCAATAATATATGGATCGATGTTTCCATTAATAGACCTTTTAGATGTGTTAATAGTTGATTTTATAATCTCTTTTATTAATACTAAAAAAAATAGAATACCATAATAAAATCTATCTAAAGACATCCATTCATCTCCAACTATAATTCAATACATCTAATTTTTCATTTATAAAATTTTTATTTTTAATTTATAAAATTTTTATCTTTAATTTATAAAATTTTTATTTTTAATTTATAAGATTTTTATTTTTATTAACTTATATTATTATAACATTATTATCTTTATATATTATAAATGTTTCTGTTAAATTAAATGTTTTTGTTAAATATGTTAATGATGCAATATGAAAATTTCCTTAAACACAATAAAAAACAAAGTTCAATATTTAAATCCATTTTTTTATAAAACATCCCAATAACTGAAAGTTTTTTTTCATTCATCTTATATATGCAGGCTATGTAAAAAATTAATCTTATAAAACTTTTTTATTATTAAAATAATCTTGTTAATTTTGAATGAAATTTATTTTAACTGAAATATGGGAATATTTTGATTAAATATTATGAAACATCTTTAAGAAGAAGATAAAGGAACTATAAATGAAAAGAAATGCTGATAAAAATAGAATTAAGAATTATGAAGTAGTATTAGGATTAAATGAAATGAAAAATCAAACAATAATCATAAAAAAAAATAATTCCATGAAGATATGCGATAATGTGATGAAAATTAAAAAATATTGAAGTTTTGAGAAAAATAACTAAATTGTTTATTTTTTGTTGATGAGAACTTGAAATGTCATGAATATGGATGCAAATTAAAATAGAAAAATTCCCATCATGAAAAAAATGGATTATATAAAAGATGAATCTAATTCAACAATGCAATAGGATATAAACTGTGAAATTATCCACATCAAAAATTCAGTTGACTATTATTTTTAATATGGTGGTTAGATTTTCTTCAAGATTGAAATAGGTTATATGACTTTGTATTTAAATATTATAGCTAATAAAGATAATAATTTTTAAAATGAATCAACTTGAATTATTGAATTAAAAAGGGAATTAAAAAAAAGGGGTTCAATTCAATATCTAATAAAATTAAGTAGTGTACTTGAGGTAGGATAAATCTTTAATAATTAAGAATAACTTTTTCTTGAAAAATTAAGGAACAGATAAATTTTAAAATAAAAAAAATCTGATATCCCCACACCTTTAAAAAAATAATAATTGATGAGGATTAATATGATTACCAATCTATTGGGTTTTTCGGTTTATTAAAAGCCATATAACTCTCAAATATGTTAAAAATAATTTACAAGTTTATTATTATTTGATGTAAATTATTATTCTGATAATTATTCTACAGAACTTACAGATGTTTCTTCTACAGAATCAATATATTTTCTTTTGGCTCTTAAAAATATATTTTTAATTGGAACATAAGCGAATGCTAATAGTAATATGTTGACTATTGCTCTTGGCCAATCATAAATAGTTAAACTTCTTATGAAAACTCCTAAAGTAGAATGATAGAAAAATATCATTGAAACATCGGTGATTAAACCATAACCAAATGCCCAAAGACCAC
>JAITPS010000135.1 GCA_031289325.1 Candidatus Methanovirga meridionalis | reverse complement strand
TAAACAACTTATTTGAAACTAAACAACTTATTTGAAACTAAACAACTTATTTGAAACTAAACAACTTATTTGAAACTAAACAACTTATTTGAAACTAAACAACTTATTTGAAACTAAATAATTTAATAAAAAAATTTATCGTTCAAAATTTAAGAACTTTTTTATAAGAACTATAATCTTTCAAATACATTTACATTAAAATTCAAGAATTTTTATAATTTTCATAAAGATAAATATAATTAAAAAGGTTATAAAAGCTTGTTAAAATACTGTAGAAAAATATAAGTTTATAATACTCTGCTTAAAATGTTGATTTTAAACCAACTAACTTTCTAACAACTTGAGATAATGCAAATGCTGATAACATATACCATCCAAACCATCCTACAGCATTAGGCAGATAATATCCAACAAAACTGAATATTACAGTTGGATCAGGAGCTCCCCCACCAAATATACCGATTGAATGCCATATAGGGGTTAAAACAGCCCAATAAGGAAACATTGGAAATGAAACATAAACATGTGCAAGTGAAGAATTTCTTATCCACCAAAAAAACAACATAAATGGAACAATTGTAACCAACATAGGCTTAAAAGACATCATCATCATCTCACTTTGAGCTTTCATGAATTCTTGTTGTTCTGCTTGTATTTTACTCATTGCCTTAGCATCACCAGACTTACGAACAGCATTCATCTTTTTCTGAAATTCGGATGATTTCTTCTTCATACTATCCAATTTTTCATGATCCATTAAATATTTTTGAGCAAGATTTGTAACAATAGATACTAAAAATGCTATAAGAAATATAGTTAATATTGGATTCTTTGGATTAGGATCTAAAGCAATGATTGGATTGAAAACCTGATCAAAAGAACTGAAAATTGATCCTAAAATATCGACCATTAATATCCTCCTTTATAATCTATAAAATTTAAATTTATTAATAACAATGAAAAATTTGAATATATGGCACTTAAATATTTAGCACAACTTAAATATTTAATGTTTCCACCATCTTAGAAACGATTATATCCAGTTCATTATCATGATTTTCTAATATTTTAACAGTGGCTCCAGTTAAGGTAGCATAAGTCATTGCAGTTGCTCTATTAATTTCTTGATGCAATGAAATGATTTTTGTCATTTCTTTATCACGATTTCTTGTTTCATCAGACAATCTTCTAATTAAGATTTCATCAGGATTTGCTTCAATGATGATAAAGCTATTTGGTTTTAATTCATTTAAAATCCATTCAGGAAGTCCTGGAAGAAAACCTGCAGGAGTGTTTATAGTACAATGAGTATCTACAATAACATTTTCACTTTCTGACTTTTCTTTAATTTTTTTTGCTGCGAGAAGCTGAAGCTCTTTTTGAATATCTGGAGACAATTTTCTAAGTTCATCTCTATTATCGACCATATTTTTTTCTTTAGCTACTTCTACCATCATATCCCCATAATTTATATGGAGATAATCAACTTCCTCTAAAGTTTTATTAAGAACAGTTGTACTTCCAGACCCTGGAATTCCAGTTAAAACTACCAAATTCAAATTAAACACCCACAATAATTATTTTTTATTCAATAATTAAAATTTTTATTCAATAACTATTTTTTATTTAATATTTTTTTTATTTAATATAATATAATCCAACAATTTTCATTAAAATTTTTAAATATTTTTTTATTTAATATTTTTTTCATTTTGATAAATATTTTGATAAATAATATAATTAATATTATAAAACTTATTTAAATTAAAATTAATAATATAAAACTTATTTAAATTAAAATTAATAATAAAAAATTTATTTAAATTAAAATTAATAATAAAAAATTTATTTAAATTAAAATTAATATTATGAAACTTATTTAAATTAAAATTAATATTATGAAACTTATTTAAATTAAAATTAATATTATGGAATTTATTTAAATTAAAATTAATATTATGGAATTTATTTAAATTAAAATTAATATTATGGAATTTATTTAAATTAAAATTAATATTATGGAATTTATTTAAATTAATATTAAAAAATTAATATTGAAATAAAATTAAATTACTCTAAAAACCTTTTTAGCATTGGATGCATATCCATAAGTTGCTCTTGAGCAATTTCTTCATAAAGTTTATAAACAATACCTACTGTAAGCAAAACACCAGTACCTCCACCAGCAGCACTAGTTAAATCCGCACCAAAAGCTAATAGTCCTACAAATGCTCCACCTAATACAGTTAAAGCAGGAACATATCTTTTTAATAGCTTTTTAAGCTGAGTTTTACTACTTCTAAACCCTGGAATCTGAATACCCGAGCTATGGAGCTGTTCAGCAATTTTATTTGCACCCAAACCACCGATTTCTACCCATAAAATAGAGAAAATTATACACGATCCCATGAAAAATATTCCATAAATCAATACTCTTAAAGGATTTGTTAGCAAAATATCAAATCTTGGAGTAGTTAGATACAGTCCAATACCATCAATAGGCTGTCCATTAGAAACATGCCCAAAAATAGGGAAGCCAATTCTTTGAAAAACATTTGTAATAAGGGATACATTAACAAGTAATGCACTGGTTAATATAACTGGCATGTTACTTGCATAAATAAACTTAAGGGGATATTTACCTACATTTCCACGAATTCTTCCATGTCCCCTCATTTGACCATGAGATATAGGAATTTCAACTCTCATACTTTCACCGTATACTGCAACTAAGAACACAACAATCGTAGCAAATAAAGGTAAGAGTTTTGATGGATCTGGAGATCCTGAAACAATAGACTGAATAAATCCTGGAATCATTCCTGGCATTTGCCCTGGAGAAGATGCTGTAGGTAAAAAATTCAAAGAATGGATAATTATTTCTTGTGAAACACCAGCAGCAATGAATAACCCTACACCACTTCCAAAACCCCATTTTGAAATAACTTCATCCAAGTATAAAATTAAAACAGCCCCTATAACAAGTTGAACTATCATTATCAGTTCATAACTTGAATCTATAGGGAGTAGACTTCCAGTTTTAACTAAAACAACAGCTTCAAAAATTGTTACAATTATTGCTAAAACTTTTTGTGTACTTTGAAATAAAGATTTATCTTCATGTTTTGAAAGGTCTAAATTTAACATTTTAGTTCCAACAAGAACTTGAAGAACAATAGATGAAGTAACAATTGGTCCAATACCTAATGTCATTATTGATTGAAAACTACCTGCCATTACTGCTCTCAAACTTGCAAACTGGTCAATAGCTGTATCACTTAAACCATACAAAGGTACTTGGCATAAAAAAAAGTACAGTACTAAAATAACTAATGTCCATTTGATTTTATCTTTAAAACCTTGTTTATGAGTAGGTGTCTTAACTTGAGGTATTAAAGAAAATAAGGGTTTAAACTTCTCCAAAAACATTTTTTAATCTCCGAATCAACTGTATAAATACTAATATCTAAAATTAATAAAAATGATTAAACAATAAACATTACAATTTAACTAATTTTAATCATTCCTATATCAATTAATATAGTATTAAACGACTATAGCTTCTCCACCAGCTTTCTGGATTTTTTCTTCAGCAGACTTTGAAAAAGAAGGTGATTTGATAACCAAAGGTTTTAACAATTTACCATTGCCTAAAACTTTATTAAATCCTAAAGTTGTAACATCAATAATAATAGAATCTCCTTCTTTAGATGCTTTGCCACTACTTAAAAATTTTTCAGATTTATCATCCAAATAATCTAAATTAACAGGATTAACCTTGTTAACAGTAGTTTTATTTCTTTTGAAGCCATGTTTACCATAATGGTTTGGATCAAATTTAACAATCCAAGACCAATGATGCTTTTTGCCACCAGCTTTACCTCTACCACCTTTATGACCAGCACCTCTTCTTTTTTTGGTACATCCTCCACCATTAGATCTTGATCCCCTTAATTTATTTATTTTACGTTTAGTTCTAATCATTTTTCTCACCGTTAAGTCATTTTTTTTAAAAGAGTATTAATAGAATCCCCTCTAAATCCTAAAGATCCTCCTTCGTTAAAAGATTGTCTAATTCCTTCATAACCTTTTCTTGGAGGATGTAATCTGAAAACTGGTTTCATATCAACATCTTCAGCTCTAATTTCAGCATTTAATAAAGCATTTGCTAATTCTTCAATAGATGAATAATTAGTGTTTTCTTTAATGTATTCCTTTGTAACGGCTACATTACCACTTAATTTTCCTCTTTTGGATATTAGGTCTACCAATATTTTAGTCTCAATCTCTCCCCAAGTAATGTAATCTTTTGCTTTTTGGAGCATACCATTGTAACTTGGATTGTTTTGAATTAATACTCCATGATTGATTCTATTAAGTCTTAACATATTTAAAGTATTGGTAATATCCTTCTTTACACCAGTAGTTCCTCTAACCCTAACTACAAAAAACATTTAAATCATCTCCTCTCTATGAAAATACAGTCGCATCTTTAACTGCTTTTTCAGTTGATTTAAACTTACTTAAATTTTTCAATGCTTCAAAAGTAGCATTAGCAAAATTTACAGTTGTTTGAGTTTGACCACTTGTTTGAGACCATGAATCATGAAATCCTGCAAGTTTCATGATAGTTTTACCAACATTACCTATAGCAAGACCTACACCTGCTGGAGCAGGAATCAAGGTAACTTTCACACTACCAGTTTTACCATTAACCTTAAAAGGAACTGTATGATGTTTACCACACACACAACCCCAATCTCCACAGCCTCTTTTAACTTTAATAATATTATACTTTGCATTATCAACAGCTTTACGAATAGCTGGACCTACTTCTTTAGCTTTACCCTGACCTAATCCAACAAATCCATCTTTATTACCAACCGCGACAATTGCCCTGAAATTAACTTTTCTTCCAGATTTATGCATTCTCTGAACAAGGTTAACATCCATAACTTCTTCTTCTAAATCTGGAAGTAATGCATCAACAATTTCTAATTCCATTATTGGTAAACCTTTTTCAAAAATTTCATCAATATCTGTTATGGCTCCTTCTTTAACCATATTTCCAAGATTTGTTTTAGGTTCCCAATCTTCTATATTAAAACTCATAATATAACCTCATAATTAAAACTCTTTATCGATTTTATCTTTAATTTCATCAAAATGTTTAGGTAAATCAACAGGTTTTAATCCTCTTTCTAAGTATTTTGAAAATTTTTTCTTCAAATCATCATCACTTAAACTCTCAGCATAATCAGAAATATGCTTACCAGAAATTCTATCTTCATCAGGTAAAATAAGTTCCCCATGAGGAACATTTAATCCTGCATCAACAGCACCTTTAAGTGCTGCAAAAATTCTTGAACTTTTAACTGCTCTTTTTAAACCAATATCTAAAATAGCTTCACCAATATTAGCTTTAAGTGCCTTTTTACCACATATATAAGCAGTTAAATAAGCAGCACTTGTATTTTTAGCTCCTCCAAGCCATCCCAATCGTTGTAACTCTTTAGAATGAGCAGATGTAATAGTTTCATCTCCATTTTCTCCTACAGAAATTATTTGTACAATTACATTAGCATTAGAAATTCTAACAACCAATCTGTTCTTATCTAAATCTATTAATTTTATTCTTGTACCATAATCGGTTTTTCCTTCTCTTCTTCTTCTAAATGGTACTTTATATCTTGATCCATGTGCCAAATAAATTCCTCCTATTTAATCAAATCATGATCCTTAGTATAAGTTTTCATGTAAGATTTACTTCTAAAGGCACCACCTTTAGCCATTTTATACAATTTACGATAGGTAGTAGAATCAATTTCTTTTGATTCTCTCATGGATTTAAGATCTCTTCTTAAAGCCCTGATAGTTGTCATCCATGCTTTCTTTTTAGGATTACGGGCATTTTTTGCTCCTTTAACACTACCTCTTCCTTTTCTTCGCCCTTTTTGCTTTTGAGTAGCCAACTTTTTAGACCTGTAACTACTAATTCCTGTTTTAGGTTTAGATTTTATAACATCTGAAAGTATTAGCTTTTTAACATCTTCTCGAGTCATAGCACCAGATACCAATTTAATTTTTCCTGGATCAATCCAGACTCTATTAATCCCAACTTTAAGAATACTTGCAGCTAACCTTTTTTGAGTTGTGAGATTCACAAAAATCACTCCAATATTAATTAAATTATTTCACACAATATATAAACTCAATATATAGATTATAAACTATAATTCTTTATAGATTATGAACTATAATTCTTTATAAATACAATAATATTATAATACAACAATATTATAAAGTTCAATAAATAGCTAATTGTTAAATAGCTTAAAAATCATATTATATAAATTTTTTAAGTTTAATTTGTTAAGTTTTACAAAGTATATTAATCTTCAATTACATCATCATTTTACATCATCATTTTCTTCTTCAATTACATCATCATTTTCTTCTTTTTCTTCTTCTTCAATTACATCATCATTTTCTTCTTTTTCTTCTTCTTCAATTACATCATCATTTTCTTCTTCTTCAATTACATCATCATTTTCTTCTTCAAATTCATCAGAAGATTCATTGAGAAGAGAAAGTTCATCAAGAGATTCTGAAATTATAGATTTAGGATTTTTTGGATATACTTTTTTATTTAACACTTTAATACCTAATTCATTTGCTTTTTCTACAATTGCAAGTTTCTTTTTATTACCAACTGAAGCTGAAATTCTTGCTACTTCACTATCACGATCTAATTTCTCCAAATCATTAAGATTATGAACAATCACATCTTTAAAACCAGATGGATGAAGATTTCTCGTCAATTTGTTAGAACCATATCCAATAGAAGGCATTGCAGCTTTTCCAGCCTCATATCTTCTCATTTTACTGGATTTTCCTCTTGGTTTTCTCCATTTTACACCCAACTTCTTATATCTTGCATATTCTTGTCTTTTAAATTTTTTATTCATTGTATCACCATTTATTCTTTACTTACAAGATATATGCCATCTTGGAAAACACGAGGATCTTTTCCTTTAATTTTAGTAGCCTGTTCTAAATTAGCCATTGTTTGACCAACATCTTCCTTATTGATACCAGAAACTAAAACTTCATCTCCTTTAACATCAATTTTTGCAGAACCTACAATTTTAGCAACTCTTGGATGTCTTTCACCAATGAAATTCTCAATTACGACTTTACCATCTCCAACCTTAACAGTCATAGGAAAATGGGCAAAAACTATTTTCATGTTGTATGTGAATCCATTGGTTACACCAGTTATCATATTTGATAAATGTGCTTTAGTTGTACCAATCATAGACTTATCTACTTTTTTAGGAAATCGGGTTGATAAAGATAAATTATCTTCATTTTTCTCAATAGAAACATTAGGACAAGTAAATTTTCTTGATACTTCTCCTTTAGGTCCTTTAATACTAATATTGGTATTTTCTATATTAACTTCAACACCATCAGGAATTGAAATTTCTTCTTCAATAATTGCAGCTAATACCATTTTATCACCTTAATATACATAAGCCAGTAATCTACCACCAATTCCCAACTCTTTCGCTTTTGAATGAGTCAATATCCCCTTAGGAGTGGTAACAATTAATATACCAAAATTTTTTGCTGGTAAAAATCTCTTTTCAAATTTTTCAAATTCATCTTTTTTAACAGAATGACGAGGTTTAATAACACCACATTGATTGATGTTACCTGCTAATTCAACTAAGAATTTTCCTGCTTTCCCATCATCTATATATTCAAACTCACCAATGTAATTCTCATTTTTCATTGTAGTCAAAACTTGCCCAATGAGTTTAGAAGCAGGAGCAATAGTACAAGAACTATTTACTTGTAATTCATTGTTCCTAATATTCGTAATGGCATTGGCAAGTGGATCCATAAGAGTCATAAATACACCTCAATTATATTTTTTAAATCCTATTTTCGGGGCAAGTTCTCTAAAACATTGTCTACATAACATAAGATTATATCTTCTTATCATTGCAGAGTGATCCCCACATCTACTACATTTTCTTGACGCTTTCCCGTATTTTCTTGGCAAAATATCACCTTTTAACTATTTTGATTAAATATATACAAATATTATACGATTATTAATAAAAACATTATTTAATATTTAAAATTATTATTTAATATTTAAAATTATTCAAACACAATAAATTATTCAAATATAAAGATCAAAAAATATTTACCAATATTAAATCATTCAATACTAATATTAAAATTATCTTCCATGTATTTAATGGTTTGATCTTTTTTAACCATGTGTCTTGCAGGAATTTTATTTTTTTGTATTTTTCTACGTTTAATTCTATATCCTGGTTTTTCAAAAGTAATATTCACATTAATTCCAAAAATACCTATGTCTGGATCGTATTTAATTCCTGGCATATCAATATGTTCAGCTATTCCAAAAGAAAGATTTCCTTGATCATCAAACTGTGACTTATTTATATTGGTTCCAATACCATCTAAAACCAATTTAATAGCATCGTTTACTTTTTCTCCACGAAGAGTTACTTTGCATGCAATAGGTTGGCGTTTTCTAATACCGAATTCAGGATTAGTAACTTTAGAAAAAGTTTTAACAGGTTTTTGTCCAGTTAAAGTCTCTAATAAATTAATAGCTCTTGATAATCTTTCTCCAGATTCACCAACACCTATATTTAAAGTGGCTTTGGATATAACAACCTTTTCCATAGGATTCATCTAATTAACCTCCAAAGAGTAAAATTTCAAAATTTCATGATTATCTTCACCTATAACAAATGTATAACTCATCAAAGTTAAAAATTCTTTTTTCTTATCATTTTCAACTAAAACAGTATTTTTATTAGAAGATTTATTAATTATAACTTCCTTAATATGACCAATTTCTCCAGTATGCTTACCATTAGTTACTAAAACATTCGCACCTTCTTGAAAATTGTAAACCTCTAAGATTTCTTGAGTAGGAATTTGTAATTTAACAACATCTCCAGCAGTAGTTTTTTCATTAGAAATTATATTTCTACCATCATGTAAATTAAGTTGATTTAAACCTTTTTTTAATGTTGTCTTATTATAAACTTTAGCTAATTTGATATTAGCATTTTCAGCAGTGATAGGATGAAGAGTTAATCTACCTTTTAAATCAGGGAGAACCCTATAAACATCTTCAGTTTTTGGAATTTGAATTACATCCATAAACCCAATGGTAAACTTATAATTTTTGATAATTCTACCATCCACTAAAACATTACCTGTATTAATAATTCTTTTAGCTTCTCTTGCATTATCAGCTAATTTTAATATATCTCTTACTACAATTAATAAAGATAATGAATTTTCGATAGAATGAGAACCAGGAGATGGTTTAACAGTCCATTTTTTTATTTTTGGATGTATGTTCCAATTTTTTGGTGCCTTGAATCTTTTTAAATGTTTTCTTGATCCCATATTTGCCATATTATAACTTCCTATCTATAATTTTAGTTCTAAAATCATCTTCCATATCCGCATCAATAATCATGAGATTTGAAGGATGTATTGATGATAAAACATTAGTGCCATCTGTTTTAGCTGTAGTAAGACTATCAATGAAGACCCTATAATTTTTATAATCTATTCTTTCTACTTTTCCTTCACTATCCTTAAAATCTCCACGAATTACTTGAATTTTGTCTCCAGATTTAATAGGCAAAGATCTTCTACCATAATCTTCTTGTAACTCTTTACTTAAATTAACTCCCATTCTTTTCCTTCGAATATGTAATGGTGCATTGTAAAGAGCTTTTCTTTGTTTTCTTGGTTGTTTTGACATTTAATCACCTTAAACTAAAATACTTGCAACACTGCCAACACTTGACCATCTATCAGCAGCTTCTTTAGCTACAGGTCCTCTAATTTCAGACCCCTTAAGAACTCCTTCTGGAGTTATTATAACAGCAGCATTGTCTTCAAACTTTACTCGTAACCCGTCCACTCGCCTATATTCTTTTTTTTGTCTTACAATAATTGCATTAACAATTTCACGTCTCATATCAGCGGTTCCTTTTTTAACAGAAGCAACAACAAGATCGCCTACACCAGCTGAAGCAAGACGTCTTCGAACACCTTTATAACCTTTTACAGCGATTATTTCAATTTCACGAGCCCCAGTATTATCCACACATTGAAGATTAGCTCCAATAGGTAGAGCTTTAGAAACGGTTGATTTAATTGGTTTCATCCACTCAACTCCTTTAACACTTCTACTAAAACAAAATGTTTTGTTTTACTTAAAGGTCTACATTCTGAAACTTTTACAGAATCTCCAATGTTAACACTAAAACAATCAGGTTTATGAACACTGATTCTGGACTTTCTCTTTTCATATCTTTCATATTTTTGAATAAATTTATAATAGCTTCTTTCTATAGTAATCGTCCTATCTGCTTTATTATTAGTGACTATGCCTTCAAGAATTTGCCCTCTAACAGACAAAGTTCCATGGAATGGGCAGTTAGGATCACTACACACACTTTTTGGTTCTGGAACATCTAATCCAATCATTTTATCACCAACTATATTTTTTTAAATTTTTTTTTAATTCTGTCTTCTGGAGAGCTGACTAAAATTTTTCCTTCAATTTCAACCCATTTCCCATTTGGAATTTTAAAATGAAAAGTTGAATTTTTCTTAGGAATCATTTTCTGACTAATTAAAATTGAATTTTGATTCAAATCATTCCTAATTTTATTATAACTTACATCAATAGATAAAGTTTTTTTTGTCTCATCCACAACATTTCCGCACAATCCAATTAATGATTTATTAGAGCTATCTACAACTTCAAGATATAATCCAATTAACTCATGACGAAATATATTTTTTGAAGTTATCATAATGATCGTATAATATCGCAGTAATTAATCTTTTAATAATCTTATAACAATACTTAAATTTATATTTTTAACAATACTTTAAATTTATATTTTTAACAATACTTTAAATTTATATTTTAACAATACTTTAAATTTATATTTTAACAATACTTTAAATTTATACTTTTAACAATACTTTAAATTTATAAATAATAAAAGTCAATTTTATAAATAAATAGTTATAATATCTTAAGTATTTATAAATAGCTATTTCAATATTTATTATAATTTAATTACAATATATATTAAAAAATAGATTATTTAAATAAATTTATTAAAAATTATTAAATAAAAAATTATTAAATAAAAAATTATTAAATAAAAAATTATTAAATAAAAAATTATTAAATAAAAAATTATTAAATAAAAAATTATTAAATAAAAAATTATTAAATAAAAAATTATTGAATAAAAAATTATTGAATAAAAAATTATTAAATAAATTGAATATTTATTAATTAATTATCTATTTAATGGATTATTAGAATGATTAATTTTAATGGATATATTTAATTTTTTTAATTTTAATGGATTATTAGAATGATTAATTTTAATGGATGGAATGATAATAGAATATTTAATTTTAATTTCTTCTTTTATTTCTTCTTTTATTAAATTTTCTACTTTCTTTAATTTCAATTGTATCAGAAGAGAATCCCATATCCGATAAAACACTTTTAACCTTATTTTTATGATCTCCTTGAAGTTCAATTTGACCTTTTTTAGCTGTTCCACCACATGCACAACGGGCTTTGAGTTCTTTAGTAAGATCTTTTATATCAATATCTTGTTCATCAATACCTTCTACAATAGTCATAAGCTTTCCAAATCGTCTTCTTACAGTAAAAATTTTAACAGTTTGAACTTCCCTTGCAATTTCTTGGCAAACACAAAGTTCTTCTGGAAGACCACAAACATCACAAATTTTCATTTACCTCTCCTTCTGTTTTTGAGTCAATATTGTAATAACACGAGCAATAGTTCTCTTTAGTTCTCTTATTTTACCAGGATTTTCATTAACTCCTTGTGCAGAACTTTTTGAAATATTCTTGGCTAATTCTTTTTTAAGTTCATTTAACTTTTCTTGAATATCTTCAATGTCCATTTCCCAAATGTCCTTACTTTGTAAAATTACCATCTAAATGCCTCTTTACTCAATTATCATTAATCTCTTCAACTTATTCTTTAATTTCTTCAATATCATCGGAATCAACATTATCCGAATCATCTAAATCTACAAATTCCTCTACTTCTTCAATATCATCCGAATCAACATTATCCGAATCAACATTATCCGAATCATCTAAATCAATAAAATCCTCTACTTCTTCAATATCATCAGAATCAACATTATCCGAATCATCTAAATCAATAAATTCCTCTACTTCTTCAATATCATCAAAGTCTTCATCATCAAGATCTTCTAAATTTTCAAGTTCTTCAGATTCCACAGCTTCAGTAGATGTGTCTAAATCCTCATCAACTTTTAGATCCTTATTGACTTTCTCTTGAATATCTTCAGGTTTTGGGGGTAAAATATCAACTTTATCAGGTAAATCTGCATCTGGTGGCATGATTCTGACAAATATTCCTAAAACACCTGGTTTTAATTGAACAGTTGCAAAACCTTCTTTAACTAATCTAATTGATGGTTCCCCACATTTTTTTATGTAACCATCAATAAATTTAGCAGTTGCTGATCTTGAACCTCTTATTTTACCAGAAATAGTAACTTCTACACCTTGTGCATCAGCACCCATTATTCTGCGTATTGTTGAATAAGCAACTCTTCTAAAATGCATTCCTCTTTGTAACATAGATGCAATTCTATGAGCCATAATCTTAGGATTAAGTTCTGGAACATCAACTTCTTTAACTTCAATTTGAGGATTATCAAGATTAAAATTATTTTTTAAAGATTGAGTAATAGAACGCACAGTTTTTCCACCTCTTCCAATTACCATACCAGGTTTTTCAGCATAAACAATAATCATTGTACCAAGAGGAGTAACTTGAACACTCATTCCACCGTAACCAGCTCTTTCAAGTTTGCTCTCCAAAAACTCATCAATTTTGGTTCGTTGAAGACCTTTTGTGACAAAATCTTTTTCAATCATTTTGTTCCTCCATTACAACCACCTGAATATGAGTTGTTGGTGTATTAAATGGTGTTGACCTTCCAAAAGCTCTTGGAATAAATCCTCTAATAATTATTCCTCTATGACTTGAGATATGTTCAATAAATAGATTTTCAGTATTTAGACCTTTGTACTCAGCATTTGCTTCTGCACTTTCTAAAACATCTAATATTGACTTAGAAGCTTTAACAGGGTATCTACCTGTAGGCCATCCTTTTAATCCTTTTCTATGCCCAACTTTCTTATTATGTCTTTTAAAAGGTATTGCTTTCTTCATTTCAATAACATCAACCAAATAATCTTTAGCTTTACTGAGTTTCATTCCTCTTATTTCCCTACAAATTTCAACAGAATGTTTAGGAGAAATTTTAAGAGTTTTTGCCATCGCACAAGCTGTTTTAGGGTTATCAATCCCATTATAAGCATATTTATTTCCCATGATATAATCTCCTATTTAAGAGGTACAAACATTGAAGATCTTGTAGCTCCCATACCTGGATCACCATGCTGAACTCTCACTCTTGTAGGTGCAAATTCTCCAAAATAAGATCCAATCATTTCTGGAGTAAATGTAACTTGAACAAATTCTTTGCCATTGTATATTCCAAAAGTTGTACCTATCATTTCTGGAAGTACAATCATATCTCTACAATGGGTTTTTATAACCACGGGTTTTCCATCCTTCTTCTCATTTTTATTTAGCTTTCTCATTTTATCAATAACATTTTGCTGTCTTGATAAAAATCCTCTCTTTAAAGATCTTCTTTGTCTTGCAGGCAATAATTTAGCTAAGTCCTCTAAAGACATTTTTTGAAGTTCTTCTAATTCATATCCTTTATATTTAAATACTTTCCTTGCCAATAAGTCACATCCTAATTATCTTCTTTTTCCAGTCCGTTTAGCTGCAATGGATCCTACTTTTCTTCCTGGAGGTGCGTGTCTTGAAACAGTTGTTGGTCGTCCAGGATGCTGCCTATTTCCTCCACCATGAGGGTGATCAACGGCATTCATAGCTACTCCTCTAACAGTCATTGGAATCTTACCTTTAGCTTTAAATGCATGCCATCTTGCTCCTGCTTTAAGAAATGGTTTTTCTTTTCTTCCTCCACCTGCAACTACACCAATAGTAGCTCTACAGCTAAGGTTAAAAGATTTTAATTCTCCTGAAGGTAGTTCAATAACTGCTTTATCAGAATCACGAGTAATTAAAGAAGCATAAGTTCCTGAAGACCTAACAAACCGTCCTCCATCACCAGGTACATTTTCAATATCATAAATTGGAGTTCCTTCTGGAATTTCACTTAAAGGTAATGTATTACCTAAATTTATTGAAGCTGAAACACCATATTCTATATCATCATCAACTTGAATACTTTCTGGAGCTAAAATATATCTTTTCTCACCATTTTCAAATTTAAGATTTGCAAGAGGTGCAGTTCTTCCAGGATCATGAACAATATCTATAACTTTAGCTCTTAAAACTCCCTCTTTCTCTATTTCATCATATATTCTATATCTTATTTTATCTTTAAAACGATGAGAAGCACTACGATATCGAGGTGTTCCTCTACCTCTTCTTTGATGTATTAAACGTTTTCCCATGAAAAATCCTCCAATTAGAATACTCCCATTTTAGTAGCAACATTTTCTGCTTTACCTTCTTCAAAAAGTTTAATAAAAGCTATTTTTAAACCTTTGGAGTTTATATGAGTATTGATACTTTCAACTTCTTCTTCAAACATGAGTTTAAAAGCTCTTTTAATCTCTTTCTTGTTGCTTTTTCTTAAAACAACAAAAGCAATTACATTATTTTCATCGATTAGATTCCTTGTCTTCTCTGTAACATGGGGCCTAATCATTATTGAATATGAATCCATAAATTTCACCTTTATTAATAACTTTCCAATTATACATAACAATTAAAACAATAAATATCTTTATAACTATCACTTGTTTATTATAGTTTTATTATGTATTGAGTTAATAGCTATTGGAATAAGCCTCCTAATTGTTCTACAGCAGAAGTAGTAAATATGGTTAATCTACCTGGTTGAGTACCTGGGGCTAATAATTCAGCATTTAAGTTTCGAGCAGAAACCACATCAACACCAGCATGATTTCTTCCACCTAATCCTATTCCTTTATCTTTAGCTACAACTATTAAAGGTCCTTTAGGATTTCTATATTTTCTTCCTCTCATTTTACCTTTACCTGCTTTGATATGTCTTCCTTTTTTAGCTCTTTCAATATCATCATATAAACCTAATTTTTGAAATACTTCACGAGTATCTTTAGTTTTTTTAATGGTGGATAACTCATCTTCAACAATTAAAGGTAATTGTTTTACATTTTCTATTTTGTGACCTCTATTTATAACAAGTTCAGAATTTGTAGTTGCGGCAATAGCTGATCTTATAGCAAACCTTCTTTCTTTAATATTAATTTTTTCCTTATACTTCTTCTGAGGTCTTGGTGGATGTGCTTTTCTACCACCCACAGCATTTGGAATAAATGCTGCTCTTGAACCATTTTTAATCCTTGGAACCATAGCTTCTCCTCTACCAGAACCCCAAGATTCAGCAGATGTTCTTTTACCAGCCATAGGATTAGGACCCCATGGTTGTATTCTTGCTGTCTGTGAAGAAATAACAGCTCTCTTAATAAGATCTGGTCTAAATTCTTCATTAAAAATAGCAGGTAAATCAATTTCTCCTTTAACTTCAGATTCAATAGAATAAACATTAACCTTCATTTTATCACTTTATAAGTTAGACACCTTGTTTAGATTTTGTACTAATATAATTTATTTGAGGTGCTTCATTTAATTTACCATTATATCTTATAGCTTCTCTAAGGATAACTAACCTTTTACTTGGTCCTGGAAGAGAACCTTTAACTAAAATGAAATCGTTCTTAAGAAGACCATATTTAATAAATCCACCATCAGGATTTACTTCATCCACTTGAGAAACATCTCCAATTTTCAAAATTTTCTTATTGAATTCAGTTCTTTTATGATATCCCATTTGACCTGCCTGTGCAACAGTCCACATAGTTCTTGAAGGTGACCATGGTCCAATTGATCCGACATGCCTTCCTTTACTACTTCTTGCAGCTTTTCCATACTGAATTCTGACTCCAAATCTTTTAACAGGTCCTTGGAATCCTTTACCTTTAGTAACAGCAATTGAATCAACAAATTGACCTTCTGATAAAACATCACTTGCTCTAATTTCCTTGCCCAATAATTCAATAGCAGTATTTAGTTTTTCTTCTATAGTTTTTCCACCAATTCCACATTCAAATATCTCAGGTTTCTTCTTAGGCAGACTTGTTAACTTAGGATTAGTATGTACTAAAATTTTTATTTCGGCTGTGTAATCTAAAGCATCCCTAATCTTTGTAATTGCTTCAGATTTATTATAACTCTTAGGAAGTGATATTTTCCGTGAAAGAGTTTCATCTAAATCATCTGCAATTACTTCAGTTATAACTTTAAATTCTTTAGTATCTTTTTCATAAGCTCTTACACCCATTATAACAACAGGTGGTACTTCTAAAACGGTTGCAGCAGTAGATATTTCCATTCCCTCAGTAGGTGAATTTTTTTCATTATCTACTATCATCAAATGAGTCATACCCACTTTATATCCAGCAAATCCCAAAAGTTTTGGTTGATCATTTTTAGGCCATGATTTAATTCTTGGTGTCTCTTTAGCAGATCTTTTTCGTGGACTATAAGCAACAGACCCTTTTCTTGGTTGATGATGTCTTGTCATTAATTTACCTCCTTATTTTTAAAAACATCCTTAATTAATTATTCTTAACAATTTATTCATAAATTAATATCGTTTTATTTAAACATAATTGACTTTAGAAATTAATTTCATGTATTATAAGATTCTATTCTCAAATTACTACATTCATATAAATAAGTATAAGATCTCGTAAATTAGAACATTATATATTTATTTTATAAAAACGATTTATATTTATTTTATAACAACGGTAATTTAGTTATTTATAACAACTGATTATATTATTTTTTTATTATTATAACAACATTATTTATAACAATTTTTTACAATAAAACATTATTTTAATAAATATTAATTTATTTTTATTAATTTAAATTCTAAATAAAATATATTTTTACAATGAAATTTATTTTCATTTAAATTTTTAATAGTTTTTAAATATTAAATTTAAAAAATTAATTTTCTATGAAAACAAACTATAGTCATTATGAAAAAGTTCTTAAATTTTGATGATAAATTTTTTTATTAAATTGTTTAATTTTAAATATTAATTAAATTATTTAATTTTAGATATTAATTTATTTAGAAATTTATTTAGATATTAATTTATAAAAATCCATGATTTTAAATTTTATAATAATATAAACTTATTTTAATTAATATAATTAATTTTAAATTTTATAATAATCTAATCTTATTTTTATAATAATATAAACTTATTTTAATTAATATAATTAATTTTAAATTAATATTTTTTAATAATATTTAATTTTAAAAAGAATAATTTTAAAAAGAATTATTTATTAAAAACTAAAGAATTATTTATTAAGAACTTTATCAAAGATACTATAAAATAATTTTAAAATATTTAATCAATGCTGTCAGCTTAAAAAAATTATTTTTTTAAACTTGGATTGAAATTAAAAATGGATTTTACCTAAACAAGATTTTAGATAGAAATTTTAATCAAAAATTCTTAAGTTGACAGCATTGAATATTTAATAAAAGTTAATATAACCTCTTAATTTATATTATATTACTAATTATTGTAACATTATATTTAAAATAGCTAATGTTGAAATCAATGCTTCTTCAGTTCTAACAGTTTCTGTTCCTTGATTAGGAACAGTATTTATCACAAGAACATCTGATTGGGAACTTTTAATACTTTCACAAACAGTTTCAGAAATTCCATTATATGGACTTCCAAATAAAATTGCTACACTTTTAGAATTAATAGCTTTGGATTTTAAATCATCGAAAACAGAATTTATTTCATGCCCATATCTTGTTGTAATCAAAATAAGATCAGGGTTAATTAATTCCAAACTATTTTTAAGAGTTTTTTGAGTATATAAAGCTTCATATCCCCAATATATGTCATTTGGTGCATCAGGTGTTACAATTATTTCTTTAGCTATCTTAATCACTTTAAAGCTAAAAATTTTATTAACCGTGAGTTGTTCTTTACAAAAAGCTAACTTTCCAATCCCAATATCTACAAATGTCCCTTTATTATTCCTTTTAACAGTGAATCCCTGTCGATATTGACCTAATTCAAAATTTTCTACAGTAGGATGATTTGGAGTTCTGAGTGGAGGAAGTATTCCCACATGCTTAAGATCAGATTCAATTGGGAAAACACTTTTTCTAAGATATTGAGGAGTATCCATATATTTAAGAAGTTTAGAGATAAACTCTCCATCAAAACTACTTCTATTTCTATCTAAATTATTTCTATTGGGGTCATTTCTATCTGAATTAATATTGCCCAAAGAATTTCCATACGTGTCTTCATAAATAACAATCTTATTTACATTAAAAACAGCTAAAGCTCTTCCAATAATCCCAATTTTAGAAGTTTTAAGCTTTAAATCTTTAGTTTCTGATAATAATGAATCTGGTAAAAAAACAGATAGTTGAACTTTTTTCATTTAATAAACTATTACACTTTTGTTTATATATAAATGTTGTTACTAATTAAATATTTTTATATTAAATATTTTTATTAACAAAGTCAATTATAATTAACACTAATAAATGCGAACTATATATTATATCAATTATAATACTGATAGTCTCATTAATACTGATAGTCTCATCCACAATATCAAAATAACCCCATATTCAACTTAATATCAAAGATATTACTGATATTAATCATTTCATGTCTAATAGATTCATATTACAGAATACATTCAAAACAACAGATGTTGAATATTAGAATTGATAAATAAAGGAATATTAGATAAATAAAGGAATATTAGATAATTATTTAAATATTTAAATAATTAATAATAATGCACAATATCAAAATGAATATTAAAAATAATTTTGATTTTATAAGTATTTAAATGTTTCTATCAAACTTTTTTAAAAAGTTTAAGAAAATCAAAAATTTTCTAACTTAACAAGTTAAGTTTATCAAAATGATTGAGGTTTGTCCAATTTTTAATTTTTCGAACTATATGACAATTATTTTTTCTGAAACTGAAAAAATTTGGGAGTGTAAAGTTTTAACTCCAAAATAACTCTTTTAAATTAATATTTTTTAATAATATTTATTTTTAAAAAAATTATTCTATTAAGAGTTTATCAAAACTTATATATTTATATACTCAAAAATCTAATAATTAAATAAATAATAATTAAATAAATAATAATTAAATAAATAATAATTAAATAAATAATAATTAAATAAATAATAATTAAATAAATAATAATTAAATAAATAATAATTAAATA
>JAITPS010000126.1 GCA_031289325.1 Candidatus Methanovirga meridionalis | reverse complement strand
AATTTCAAATAATATAAAATAATTTCAAATAATATAAAATAATTTCAAATAATATAAAATAATTTCAAATAATATAAAATAATTTCAAATAATATAAAATAATTTCAAATAATATAAATAAATTTTAAATTAATGTTTTTTGTAATTTTAAAAAAAGTTATTTATTAAAAACTTTATCAAAACCACTATAATAATGGATTACTCAATTTTTGACAACATAATAGCTCTTTATTTTTTTTGGTGAAATCAGATGCAATATATCTTAACAACATTACTAAAACATATCAAAAATGTGTATTTATCTGGACTTCTTGGTGGTTTTTTAAGTGATTATGTTTATAGGTTTTTTAATATTTTGCTCCTCAAAAAATAAATTTAATAACTCATTTTTCTATCCACCTAATCATTTAAATTTCAACCTAATCATTTAAGTTTCAAAAATTTATATGTCTTGTAACTGTAGGAAGTATTTCTATTATATGAGGAATAATAATCTTTCTATCAAAAAATAAAATTAAAAGTCTTATGGGATATATTATGTAATTTTTAGGGGCATTTCAAAAATTACAATGTAACTCAGTATAAATTACAACAACCGTAATAGTAAATATTTAAATGTTGGAGATTTAAACTTCATTTTTATTTTTTAAAAAGAATAAATACTATAATTGAATTTTTAGAATCTAAAATATTAATTTTCACATTAAAAGATGTGATGATTATTAAAATACAACAAAAAATAACTGTGAGCTAACATTTCCCATTTCTATGCTAGTATTTCCTATTTCTATTATTTTATAATTATTTTCATTCAATTTTTTACTAAAATTTTCCAAATGATTCTTGTCTAAAGATATCCAAACTCTATCATTGGTATAGATTGTTTTACTTAATATAGGATCGTTTATACTCGATGAAATCATTTTATTATATGAATTAACTGTATCCTCCAAATTTACTAATTTATAGTTTCCAATATAAGAAAATAAATGTGGGTACAGATAATATGCATGATCATATATTATTAAATCATCAGCACTATTATCATTTAAAAAAGGTGTTAGTGAATTATAAGAATGTTGATTATATTTTTTATATTCTATTAAATAAGCAACATTTATTGTAGCAGAAATTATAAACAAAATCATTACAAATGTGAAAATTAATTTCTTTTTAGAATATAATTTACTTAATAAAAATGCAAAAGATATTTCTAAAGCTCCTAATGCAGGAATAATATATTTAACAATAAACACTGGTCTATAGACTAATGAAACAATTACACCAAATAATAATGTAAATATTAAAACAAAAAATCCTGTAAGAATAAATCTATTAAATTCATATTTAGATTTATAATAATAAACAAGTAATATTATAAAAATAGAAAGAAGAATGAATGTAATAATTCCATTGCAGAAGTAAAGATTATTAAATAAAGATGTGATCATCAAATTCTTTGAAACAGGATGAAGTCCATATTCTGAAACCAGCTGAAACATATAATTTATGATTGTTGTTAAGTTTATAGGATTAATCCAGCTGATTCTACTACTAATATCAAGCCATTGGTTTATTAATAAAAATCCTAATACTGAAATCCATGGAAGATAAAGTAATAATAATATAATGACCGAATATACATATTTTTTAATATAAATTCTATTTTTTAATAAGATCCAAGCTAAAAGCAGTAAAAATATAAAAATAGAACTAATTCCAGCATAATAATGAGTATAAGCAGCCATTAAGGTAAAAAATATTAATAAAACCCAATTTTTTAATTTTGATTCTTCTGTGAGATTATAAGCATAGAAATATGCTAAAGTAATAAAAAGAAAAGCAAAACTATACATCCTGATTTCAAATCCATAGAATATTTGTGGCATTGTTACTATGAATAATGCAAAAATCCCAGTAAATAACCAGCCAAATTTCTTTTTTAAAACTGTTAAATTAAATATTAATAACAGTACAATAGGAATTAAAGATACTATTTTTCCAAGAATTATACAATTAAAAGGAATATTTAAAAAAGTAAATAAATCAAATATTCCTTTTAAAATAAAGTAATATAATGGAGGATGGACATCTGCTGCAGTTATTCCCATCACCCAAAAATAAGGGAAATTGATCAGATTTAAACTAAACAATTCATCCATATGTATGTCTTGATCTAATACACTAAAAACAATATATGTTAAAGTGATTATACTTCCTAAAAATAATAAGATTCCAATTCTTTCTTCCCAAGAATACTTTCCAATCCAACACTTTAAATTAATCATTTTTTCACTGAAATATGATATAAATTAAGTTTAAAAGTTAATCCCCAGATTTATAAAGCTAACTATGGTAGTTTTGATAAAGTTCTTAATAAATAACTTTTTTTAAAAATAAGTATTATTAAAAGATATTGTTTTGAAATTATTTATATTGTTTAAAATTAATTTATATTATTTAAAATTTAAAATTATAGAATTTTATAAACTAATATCCGAAATTAAATAATTTAATAAAAATTCATCATTTAAAATTTAACTTTTCTTTTAAAATTTAACTTCCTAAAATTTAACTTTTTTTTTAAAATTTAACTTTTCTAATAACCATGCATTAAAAAATTATTTTCGTTATAATGCTTATTATTTTACTGTAATTATTATTTTACGGTAATTATTATTTCACTATTATTTTACTGTCACACATTTAGCTAAATTTCTTGGTTTATCTGGATCTAAATTTTTATAAATACTTATATAATAAGATAAAAGTTGTAATGGGACTACATAAACTAAAGGAGAAAGTAATTCATCTACTTGGTTATCAATTTGGAAAATATCATTAACATTAATTCTTTCTCCATTTTCATAAGATGTAATAGCTATTACTCGAGCTCCACGAGCCTTAACTTCTTCCATATTGTTTATAGTGTCCTTATAACTGTTTATAGAAATGGATTTAGGATTTTTACTTGGGGCTAAAACCACTACAATAACATTTTCATCGATTATTGCTAAAGGGCCATGTTTTAATTCTCCTGAAGGATAACCTTCAGCATGGATGTATGTAATTTCTTTTAACTTTAAAGCACCTTCTAATGCTGTAGGATATATAAAACCTCTTCCTAAGAAAAAGAATGCTGAGTAAGATTTGTATTTTTTTGCTATTTCTTTGATTTTATCTTCATTTAGCATCAATTCATTAATGTAGGTGGGAACCTTTTCAATTTGTGAAATCATGTTTTCATAGAACTCATTATTCCTATTTTTAGATAGATAAATAGCCAATAAATATATTGAAATTAGTTGACTTAAATATGTTTTAGTTGCAGCAACAGCTATTTCAGGTCCTGCTTTTGTATAAATAACATGCTCTGCTTCTCGAGTAATAGAACTTCCTACAACATTAACAATAGCTAATGTTTTAGAACGATTTTTAGCTATTTTAATTGCTGATAATGTATCTGCAGTTTCTCCAGATTGAGAAACAAAAATAGTCAATGTATTCTCATCTAAAACATTATTAAAATATTTAAACTCTGAAGAATAAATGACATCAGTTGAAATATTTAAAAAAGATTCAAATACATATTTTCCAGTTAAAGCTCCATGATAAGATGTTCCACAAGCAACAAAACATATTTTACTAATATTACCTAATTTAGAGACAATATTTTCAATATCTTTTTTTCCAGATAGTGTATCGCTTACAACAACACTTTGTTCATTAATTTCCTTTAACATGAAATGCTCATATCCTCCTTTTTGAGCCATTTCTTCATTCCAATCAATTGTTTCAACCTTTTTATCCAATATATTCCCATTTAAATCCTTTATAGTTACATTATCACTATTCATAATCACTAATTCATTATCCTCTAGAAAAATTACTTTATTGGTATGTTTTAAAAATGCAGGAACATCAGATGCAATAAAGTTGTAATTATCTCCTAATCCAACAACTAATGGACTTTCATTTCTAATAGCTATTAACTCATTAGGATAATCAATTGAAATGGCACCTATAGCATAAGAACCTTTAACTAATTTAACTGTTTCTATCATAGCATTTTGGAAGTTTAAACCTTTATTAATGAATTTATCAATAAGGTGAACCAGTATCTCTGAATCAGTTTCAGATTTGAAAACATATCCCTCACTAATTAATTCTTTTTTAAGTTCTTCATGATTTTCAATAATACCATTATGTACAATAGCTATTTTGTTATTGTTGTTTGTATGAGGATGTGAATTAATCTTATTTGGATATCCATGAGTTGCCCATCTTACATGTGCAACACCCACACAACCTTCCATATCTTTAAGTTGAAGTTCTTTATCTACTTCATTGATTTTCCCACTATCTTTTTTAAGTTCAATCTTTTCCTTGTTTATTGTAGCTATTCCTACTGAATCATAGCCCCTATATTCTAATTTTTTAATAGCATCAAGTAAAATTGGTGATGCTTTTTCATTTTGACCAATGTAACCAACTATACCACACATTATACAAACCCATAATAAAATATAAATATTTTTAATTGATAAATAGTTATTTTCTTTATAAATCAACTTAGATATTCTGATGAATAAATTTAAATCTAATAAATAAATTTAAATAGAATTAATAGTAAAAGATCAATAAAATTAAAAATTCATAATATAAAATTCATGATTAATATATTTCATTTTAATATATTTCATTTTAATGTATTTCATTTTAATAAGAATTAAATTCTTATAATTAAATTATGTAAATCAAAATATATAAGTTTTATGGATTATTTAATTATTGGTAAGAAACTTGAATTTTGGCAAGATTATTGTTTAAAATTATTTAAAATTGTTTATATTAATTTTTATTTATTTATTTTTATTTAAAATTGTTTATATTTATTTAAATTTATTTAAAATTATTTATATTTATTTAAAATTATTTAAAATTATTTATATTTATTTAAAATTGTTTATATTAATTTTTATTTATTTAAAATTATTTAAAATTATTTATATTAATTTTTATTTATTTATTTTTATTTAAAATTGTTTATATTTATTTAAAATTGTTTATATTTATTTAAAATTGTTTATAATAATTTTTATTTATATTAATTTTTATTTATTTAAAATTATTTATATTTATTTAAAACTATTTATATTAATTAAAATATATTTATATTAATTGAAATTAAAAATCATTGATTTTTATAAATTAATATTTGAAATTAAATAATTTAATAAAAAAATTAATTTAATAAAAAAATTCATCGTTCAAAATTTAAGAACTTTCCCATAATGACTATTATAATATCTTATAATCATTTAGTTCAAGTTTAATGAGATTAACATTTGTACTTTTGAAATAAATCAATTTTAATAATTAAAATTTATTGCAATAAGTTCTCAAAAGTTTCAGATTTTTTGACTTTTACATATTATAGATTAAAGAAAACTTAGAAAAATTTAATTTTCTATTGTATGGTTAGTGAAAAAATCTTTTCTATTAAATATATAGTGAGTATAATCGCTTATGTCTTTATTTGTAGTGTTTATTATTTCTATAAATGTTTTATCACCGATATTTTTTGTAAAACCTTTAAGTTTAATATTATCAGTAGTTCGTGAAGTGTTTTTTAGATTAGGATTTATTATTAAATCCACTTCATTTCCATTATCTAATTTAGAATTGATTGTGATGCCTTTTAATGAAATATTTTCAGTTTCATGAACTTTGTTATCTATTTTTATTAATGTTTTTATTTCAAATACTTCTATTAAATTACTATCAGATCTTCCTATAAAAAATAATATGCAGAATATTAAAGTTATGATGTTAACAAGCAACCAAAATATTATAATTAGATTATAATCCACTACTGTTAAAATATTATAATCATCAACTAAAATTAAGTAAATAAAACAAAGAATATTTAATAATAAAACTATTAAATGAGGGATACAATGATTATTAAATTCTCTCTTTCTTTGAACTTTTTTATCTGTTACATTGAATCTTTTATAAGGCATGAAGATTTCCTTAATAAATGTTTTTGCTAAATGAAAACATTTAATAGTGCTTACAAAATCTGAATAAAGTATGTGTTTATTACCACCATATAATCGAATTACTATATTTAATAAATAAAAACTAACCCAAAGAGTTAATATAACCATTAATTGTAAGGATATAAACATGTTCAACAATACAAGTAAAATAGGTAGTAACAAAAAAAATGTTCGTCCCAAATAATTGATCCAATTGATAATTATCACTAAACTATTTATTGTTTGTGAGATTGTGAGTTTTTTTGATAGAAAAAAATTATTTTTCTTAAGAACTTGCATTGCTCCTCTTAACCAACGTTCTTCTTGAGTAAAAAGATCATCAATAGTCAAAGGATGCAAACCATTAATTAAAGTTTCATCTATTGCTAAATTCTTATACTTTCTTTTTTGCAATTTTGTTACAGTAGCAAAATCCTCTGCTATTGTTGAGGTGTCAAAATATTCTACTTCTTCTAAAGCTTCCCTTTTAAATATGACACTGGATCCACAACATATAACTGAATTCGTCCTACTACGACCAGGATTTATTTTTCTTATATAATATTCACTCTCATTAGGGAAAATTTTCTCTCCATGCAAATTGAATCTATATAAATCCATGTTATAAAAAGTTTGAGGAGCCTGAACATAACCCATTTCCGAATCACTGAAAAAAGGCAGTAATTTAATTAAAGTTTTCTCAGTTGGAATCATATCAGCATCCAATATCAAAACATAAGGAGAATAAGTTTGTTTAAGAGCATTGTTAAGATTACCTGCTTTCGCATGCTTATTATTTTCACAAGGAATATATTTTATATCAAAAGATTCTGCTAACTCTTCCATATCATCTCTAAGCATATCATCACAAAGACAAATAGACAACTTATCTTTTGGATAATCCATTCTAACAGCAGAATTAATGGTTCTATAAAGAATTTCAGAAGGTTCATCATGAACAGTAATCAACACATCAACATAAGGAAATGATTTTAAAGCTTCGTAATCTAAATCTTTCTTCATTTTAGAAGCTATTGACTGATTAATACCCTCTATCATAATACATACTTCAAAAAATAGGACTATAGATAGAATTATAAAATTGATATAGTATGTTCCATGATCAGCTATTTTAAAAGATATGCAAAATAAATAAGCTATTATAAAAGTTAAGATTATTAAGAGTATTCTCAGATTTTTATAATAATTCATATTTTACCTCTTACTTAAAAAATTAACTGTAAAAACCAGACAAACAAATTCAAACAAGAATTAAATTTCATTAATGCAATTTACTAATAAATTTCCAATTTACTAATAAATTTCTAATACATATCATCTAATTTTGTAGTTATGTGTAAATATAGAAAAAAGCAATGATTTTTTCATCAATTTGGAATTGATAATCGTTCTTATAATTCTTTTTCAACTATTTTTTTAATTTTTCGTCTGAAACTTGTAACTTTAGATAAGTTGCCTCGTTTATCAATCCCTTCAAGAATAATTGGCCCACCTATTATTTCAAATAAAGTATCATCTACTTTAATTTCTAAAAATTCAATGAAAATTGACGAAGCATTTTCTAAACTATCATTAGCTCTTAAATCATATCTTATTTTAAGTTTTTCATGTGGAAAAACACGAAAAATAGAAGTTTTAATAACAGTTTCAATCAATTCCAAGAATTTCTCTACAACTGGAAGATTTTTACTCCAATAATAACCTAAAACCAGGTTTACTTGGATTTCATGTTCAAATAACTTTTCATTATTATTTACAATGAATTTTATAGTTGTTTTACTTAATTTTATAGTTAAAGTATGAATATCATTTTCCATATATAAAATTTAGATTTTATAATAAATAAATTTATAGTGGTTTTGATAAAATTCTTAATAAATAACTTTTTTAATAAATAAATATTATTAAAAAATAAATAAATATTATTAAAAAATAAATAAATATTATTAAAAAATAAATAAATATTATTAAAAAATAAATAAATATTATTAAAAAATATTAATTTAAGATTATTCATATTAATTAAAATAAGTTTATATGCCAATGTCTAAATTTTTACTGGTAAGTTTTATTATCAATGCTGTCAACTTAAGGATTTTTGATTAAAATTATTCATCTTTTTTTATTAGAATTAATTGAGTATTATAATCTTTATTTCTCAAAATATAATTTAAAATAAGGATATAAACAGTATTCGTTGTGATTGGTATTGTATATGATCATGATTAATATTAATTTTCTTATAAGTAATATTTATATACTATGAAGTTTGAATTATAATAATACTATTTAAAAAAGTTAATTGGAAGTTAAATAGCAAATAAAAAAATG
>JAITPS010000081.1 GCA_031289325.1 Candidatus Methanovirga meridionalis | reverse complement strand
AAAATTCTTATTTAAAAAATTCTTATTTAAAAAATTCTTATTTAAAAAATTCTTATTTAAAAAATTCTTATTTAAAAAATTCTTATTTAAAAAATTCTTATTTAAAAAATTCTTATTTGCAAAATTAATTTAATTTTAATTGAAATTTTCAAAGTAAGATATTTAAAAATAATTGATTAATCAAAAATAAAAATAATTGATTAATCAAAAACATTCTTTACATCACTATATTAAAATTTTTTATTTAAATTAAAAAAGCAGATTTTTTCTTAATTTTCAACTCTTAATGTTTTACTAATATATTAATTAGTAATAATACTTATAATATCTCCATTAGACAGTTTATAATCACTTCCAATACGAATATTCCGCCTACTATCTATTCCATGCATAAATTTATCCCCAATATCTGTATGGATCGTATATGCTAAATCTCTTGGTGTTGAACCATTTTTAATGAGAATAGAATCAGGAAGAACATTATTTTTTTTATCAGTGAATTTATGCTGGTCTTCAACAGGATATACAACAATTAAATCTAATAATTTGAATATTGCTCTATTTAAAGCTGTTTGTACACCTGTTCCACCATACTTTTCTAAAACATTAGTTCTAATATATTCTAATGCTTTTTTTTGATTATTATTTAGTTCATCTTCTTTTAAGATATTAAAATCTTTATCTCCAGGTTTATAATCAATTAAACCATTATCTGCAGCTCTTATAAGTGCTAATTCAGACTCTGCAGAAGCAGGTATCATATCAGGATATTTCTCTTTAATTCTTTCAATATTTTTTTGGGAACTTGGAAGATCCGCTTTATTTGCAACAATTAACATTGGCTTAGCTATTTTAAGAAGATTTCTAATCAATGTTTTAACATCACTGTCACTCCATTTACCAAAATCAGAATCTAATGTTCTTTTTGCTTCAACAATATTTTCAATAGCTATTCCTGTTCCTGATAATTGTTCATGAATAACTTTAGATACATCTAATTTTTCAGCACCTATTTTTCTAATTAACTTCGCCCAATTCTTTTTTAATATTTCATAAAGCCACATTACAATCTCTTCTTCAAGAAATTCAATATCTTCAAGTGGATCATGACTTCCTTCTGCAACTGGACGTCCTTCTTCATCAGTTGAACCAGATGCATCAATTATATGAATAAAAACTTTAGCTTGTCTAAGTTCATCCAAGAATTTATTTCCTAAACCTTTACCAAGATGTGCTCCTGGAACAAGACCTGCAACATCAATTAATTCTATAGGTATAAACCTGATTCCATTAACACATTTTGAATTTCGAGGATTACAATCTATATTTAATTCTTCACATGGGCATTTACTTGTAACGTAAGCTATTGCCTTATTTGCATCAATTGTTGTAAATGGATAATTAGCCATTTCAACCTCAGATGAAGTGGCAGAATTGAAAAAAGATGATTTACCAACATTTGGCTTTCCTGTAACTGCTATTTGAACCATAACATCCCACAATAATTCATATTTTTAATTTAAATATTTATTCATTTTTAGATTTTGATTATATATGATTTTAGATACTTATAATTTATATTTATCAATTGATTAGCTATTAATCTATGTACTCATAGTATGATTCTTCACCACATGCCTTACAGATACCTACACCATTCCTTACAATATATTTATCATCTTTTACAATCTCGTTACATATAGGACATACAATTTTAGTGAAATTATTGCCAGGAAAATCAGATTCTTTTAATCTTAATTTTACTTTACGAAGTGAGAAAAGTTCTTCATTTGGAGTACTACTAAGACGTTCAACCAAATCTTCCTTAGATTCCTTCTCATTTTGATTTTGAATATCATTATCTGTAATTCTAACTCCTTCACCAGAAGATATTTTATAAAATGTAGCTGAAAACCTACCATAATCCATTAGTTTAAGAGTTCTTTTACCAATTGTACATCCAGATACAACTTGAACAGCATCAGCCATACATCTATCTATTTCAACAAATACTAATAAATCTTTATTTCTTTCATTAACTTTCATACCTAAATGTTCTAAGGCATGCATTGTCATTTTAGTACCCATTACAATACCACCACATAGGTGACCATGAAACTTCTCAACTTTTGCTAATTGTTCTTTAAAATCTTTATCATCCATAATAATCACTCCACAAATTCATAATAAATATCACACCACAAACTAATAATAATCACACCACAAATTAATAATAATCACACCACAAATTCATAAAATTATATATTTACTTACCCAGTTAAATAAGTTTTTAAATATAAGATAAATACTTGAATAAATATAAGATAAATACTTGAAAATAAATATTTTTCTATTTTAACCAATAATACCCAATAACTTAACCAATAATACCCAATTACATGATCAAAAAATCTGAAGTTAATTATAAAGTATTTAAAATCCATGAATAAAAATACAATCTTAACAAAAGATAATATAAATATAGTAATTATGAAAAGGTTTTTAAATTTTAAAATGATAATTTTTTTATTAAATTCTTTAATTTTAAATTTTAATAAATATAAATGAATTTTAATAAATTTTAATAAATTTTAATAAATTTTAATAAATTTTAATAAATTTTAATAAATATAAATGAATTTTAATAAATATAAATAAATATAAATGAATTTTAATAAATATAAATAAATATAAATAAATATAAATAAATATAAATAAATATAAATGAATTTTAATAAATATAAATAAATGTAAATGAATTTTAATAAATTTTAATAAATATAAATAAATGTAAATGAATTTTAATAAATTTTAATAAATATAAATAAATATAAATGAATTTTAATAAATTTTAATAAATTTTAATAAATTTTAATAAATTTTAATAAATTTTAATAAATTTTAATAAATATAAATAAATATAAATGAATTTTAATAAATTTTAATAAATATAAATAAATATAAATAAATATAAATGAATTTTAATAAATATAAATAAATATAAATGAATTTTAATAAGTATAAATAAATATAAATAAATATAAATGAATTTTAATAAATATAAATGAATTTTAATTAATATAAATAATTTTAAATTAATATTTTTTAGTAATATTTATTTTTAAAAAAGTTATCCTGTTTACTTTAAAAAAGTTATTTATTAAGATCTTTATCAAAACAACTATTCTTTATCAAAACAACTATAATTAATTCCGCATATTAGGAAAATGAGCCTATAAATTAAATTATCAGTCAAAATAATAAATAAAGATGAAAAAATATGATGAAAAAATAAAGATGAAAAAATATGATGCAAAAATATGATGCAAAAATACTAAATCTGAATCGTCGTTAATTTATTTTTTTTATAACTTTTTTAATCAATATTCCATTTTTTTAAATCATCTTCATCAACAACTCTATTGAATACTTTTTCATACGCATTCATAACATTGCCTTGACCTTTTCTAAAGATATCTTTATCCAATGTATCCAATGTTTCTTTATCCCAATAGCGACATGTATCTGGACTAATTTCATCCCCAAGTACAATGTTTCCGTCCTGATCTTTTCCAAATTCAAGTTTAAAATCAACTAAAATTATTTCTTTTTCATCTAAAAATTTAGAAAGAAGATGGTTTATTTTTTTAGTAATGGCTCTAATTTCATTAAGTTCTTCTTTTGTAGATATTTTTAAAGCAATGATTATATCATCATTTAACATGGGATCATGATATTTATCATTTTTATAATCCATTTGTATTATTGGGGGTTCAAGTTTCTGTTTTTCCTGAAAAGGAAAATTTCTAAGTAAACTACCAGCAGCTAAATTTCTAGAAATCACTTCTAAAGGAATCATTTTAAGTTTTTTTGATAGTATGTACTGTGGTTTTAATAGTTTTAAATATTGTGTTTTTATAGAACTTTCTTCTAAAACTTCAAAAAGTTTTGATGAAATTAAAGAATTGTAATATCCTTTTTTCACAAGACTATCTTTTTTTTCACCATCTCCTGCACTAATATCGTCTCTAAATTTAACAACAACTTTATTGTTATCTTCATATTCATAAACATCTTTAGCTTTTCCAGCATATATTAAATTTCCTATTTTATCCATTGAAATCACATGTAAATTGACATTCAAATAAATTTTTTTTATATATTGACCATGAAAAGTATAAAAATAAAAGTATAAAAATAAATTATTATTTTTTTGCTTTTTTTGTTTATTATATTCATTTTGATAAAATTCTTAAATTTTAAAAGGATAATTTTTATTAAGTTATTTAATTTTTATTAAGTTATTTAATTTTTATTAAGTTATTTAATTTTTATTAAGTTATTTAATTTTAAACATTAATTTATAAAAATCTATAATTTTAAATTTTAAATAATATAAAATTATTTTAATTAATATAATTAATTTTAAATTAATATTTTTTAATAATATTTATTTTTTTAATAATTTTAATAATATTTATTTTTTTAATAATTTTAATAATATTTATTTTTTTAATAATATTTATTTTTAAAAAATTGTTTAATAAGAACTTTATCGAAACCACTATAATTGATTTTTATTAAATTTTTAAATTATTAATTCAATCTTTAAAATAAATATAAATTAATAATATAATTTTAATTTGAATATAAACATTATTTTATGATTTAAAATTAATTATAATCTTTAGTATAAACAAAAGATTTAAAATTTTGATAAAAGTTATTGTTATGATAATATCTTTAACATATATTAAAAATTAAAAAATAATAAGTTAAATTAAAAAATAATAAGTTAAATTAAATGTTATAAACTAATATTATATTAAGAACATCTAAAATTGGAAGAACATCTAAAAATGGTAAATTAATATTTTGAAATGTATATTGTAGTAGAAGTGTATGTTGTGTGGATGTGTGTATGTGTATGGTGGAGTTAACAATATGAAAAGATGATATTATGATTGTGGAAATAAAAGCAATGGGTCATGAAAATATAAGTTCAAAACATAGGAGTACATTTGAGATAACGAAACATGACAAATTAACACCTGAAGGAGATTGTATAATTGGGGTTTCAAGTGATAAAAACATGGGTGATTTTTCTAAAGAGTTTAAAAAGAAAATAGCTAATGATAATAGCTTAATTAAGGTTGAAATTTCTACAAAAAATGCTTATGATGAAATAATTGGATATGGGGATCATAAACTTAGTTTAACCCATCCCACAGATATTGTTTGCAGAAAAAGTTCTTATGTTTGTTCACGAACCTTAATGATTAAATCAAATAAGGCTTCTATTGACTTAAATAGGCAATTAATAGAAGATTTAAAAAATGGAGAGGAATTAACATTTAAAATTATTGTAGATTAGTATTAAAATTTTAATTGGTATAAATCGTTTCTTTTATTTTTTATAATTGGTAACTCTTCTCTTACAATAGCTATTTCATCTAAATCAATTTCAGATATTAACAATTCTTCTTTATTGTTTGCTTCAATTAGAATCTCTCCAAGAGGATTAGAAATTAAAGAATGTCCATAGGCATGATAAGATTGGTTTTTATTTAATGATTGTGAAACACCTATTGTGAAAACTTGATTGTCTACTGCTCTTGCTCGTAGTAAGAGTTTCCAATGTAATGGTCCTGTTGTTAAGTTAAATGCTCCTGGAAATATTAATATTTTTGCTCCTTTTAATGCCATAATAGCTGATAGTTCTGAGAATCTAATATCAAAACAAATAGCTATTCCAATTTTCCCTAATTTACTATCTATAATAGTGATTTCATTACCCTGATTTAGAGTATCGGATTCTTTAAAATAGATTTTATCTTTAATATCTATATCAAACAAATGTAATTTTCTATGAAATCCTAATAATTCTCCATTGTTATCAAAAAAGAAACTGCTATTGTAAATTTTCTTATTTGAAATTTCAGGTATTGAACCTGCTAAAATATGAATATCTAAATCTTTAGCTATTTTTGATATTGATTTTAATGTTGGACTATTATCCTTGTTTTCACAATATTCAATGAACTTTTCATTTTCATAAGGGCAGATAAACATTTCAGGTAAGATAGCAATATCCACATTATTATTTTTAGATTCTCTTATCATGTTTTCTGCTTTTTTAAGGTTTTCTTCCTTGTTATCAACAACTTCCATCTGACACATTGATACTTTTAATTTATTCATTCGTTAAACAACACTTTTATTTTTTTAAATTAAAGTTCCTTTAAAACATCATGAATAATACTTGCTGTTTTTTCTAAATCATCATGATTATGAGCATTAGAAATAAAACAACATTCAAATTGACTTGGAGGGATGAATACTCCATTTTTTAATAGTGTTTTAAAGTATTGATTAAACTTTTCAATATCCGATTTTTTAACATCATCATAATTTAATATGTCTCCATCCCTAAAATATATTTGAAACATGGATGCAAGACCAGAGAGATTTAAATTTAATGATAAATCTTCAATTGAATCCTGTATTTGACTTCTTAAATATTCTCCTTTTTTATTTAATGAATCATAAACTGATTTATTTAATTCATTTAATGTGGTGATTCCCCCAGTAATGGATACTGGATTTCCATTGAATGTTCCTGCTTGATAAACACCACCTGATGGAGAAATCATTTCCATGATTTCTTTTCTACCTCCAAAGGCACCTATTGGAAATCCTCCACCAAGAATCTTTCCAAAGGTTACTAAGTCAGGAATCACATTAAAATATTCTTGAGCAGAACCATAGGATAATCTAAAACCTGTGATAACCTCATCAAAAATTAGTAAAATATTATTTTCCTTAGTGATATCTCTTAAAAGTTTTAAAAATCCATTTTTTGGCTGGAGGCATCCAATGTTTCCCATAACTGGTTCAACAATGATGGTAGCTATTTCATCTTTGTGTTTATCAACAAGTTGAATAAGTGCTTCTTCATCATTAAATGCAAGAGAAAGAGTATTTTTACTTGTATCCTCTGGAATTCCTAAGGAATCTGGTTTAATAGCTCCATCAGAACCAGGTTTTATAAGAACATAATCATGACATCCATGGTATCCACCCTCAAATTTAACAATTTTATTTTTATTGGTGAATCCTCTTGCTAATCTAATAGCACTCATAGTAGCTTCAGTTCCAGAATTAACAAATCTAAGCATTTCAACACAAGGAACTCTTTCAACAACCATTTTAGCTAATTCTATTTCTTTTTCAGTTGGTGTCCCATAAGCAGTTCCAATAGCTATTTGCTCACCAACAGCTTTAACAATAGCTTTATGAGAATGACCTAATATTGCTGGTCCATAAGCAAGGCAATAATCAATATAGCTATTTCCATCCACATCAAATATCTTTGATCCCTCTCCTTTTGATGTGAAAAAAGGGTATGGTTTAAATGCTCTAATTGGAGAATTAACCCCTCCAGGCAAATATTTCTTAGCTTCATTAAATAAATCTTCTGAATTCAAATAAAACACCCATTACTTTTTAATACTAAAAATCATTTTTCAAGTTTTTTAAGTTCAGATAAAAAATCATTGATTTCTATTTTAATATCTTTTGAAATATCCATAACTTTCTTTGATGAAATAATATAATTCTTTAATATTTTACGTTCTTTGCTTGATTTTTTATAAGTTGATTTCAATGATTTAATTAAAATTAAAATTGATTTAATGCCTAACTCTAAATTATCACAAGTTTCAATATAATCAAGGGATGGCTTTTTTATCATATCAAAATCAATCTCCCTAATCTTAGATGCATCTTTAAGATCATCGATTGCATGTTTTTTAAATGGTTCATTTCTCTTCTTATCTTCAAAATAATTTTTTATTATCTCATTAAATTCTTTAGATACTGTTTTTATAGTGATTATAACCTCTTTTTTTTCATCATCACTGCAAACTTCATTACTATCAAGATGCTCGTTTATCTCATTATCATCCAAGTTTTTATGATTATTTTTAAGGTTTTCAGGTACATCCGATACCGTGAATTTATCAAATTTTTCAAATGAAGCATATATGTTTATGAAAAACCTCTCTACTTCATCATAATAACCAAAATATTCTTGATTAAGTTTTTCAAAAAAAGTTAAAAGTTCTGTATAAATCATGTTTAAATTAGACAATACTCTCTCAATTTCTTTTTTTAATCCTATAGAAATTTTATCTTTATCAGTTAAAAATACATTGTATTCATCAATTAAATCCTCTATATCCTCTAAAGATTCTTTTACAATTGGAATTGTTTTTGTTTCAATTTCTTCATTAGTTCCTCTCTCTAAAAGTATTCTTTCATCAAATGCATTTCTCAAATCTAAGAATTTTTCCCTATTCATATCATACTCATTAGATACTGCTTTTAAGTACTTCTCAAATTTATTAAAGTCAGTTATATCAAGATATATTTCCTCAAGATCCTCAATGTAATCATAATCATACGCTAAATAAGTGTTATCATCCTCATCAAAATCATAACCATCTAAATCATCGTCCACTTGATCATCTGAATTATTGAAAGACATGCCACTTTTTAGTAAGAAAGACTCTGTAAGATCATCGAAATTTTCATTTATGAAATTTAAATCCTTTAATATTGTTGATTCAATTTTTAAAACGAGTTTATACAAATATTTAAAGTTTACAGATGATGAATTCTTTAAATCTTCTAAAATATAAGAATATAACAATTTAACATAATGTATATCCTTTAAAGTTTTACTTGCAACAAATATTGTTTTCAATTCATCCTCATCACTTAAGCCATCCAGTAAATCTTCATGTTTTTTAATATTTTGTTTATGTTTCTTAGAAGCTATTTCTAAATCCTTATTAAAATTCATGAGAATTTTATCTATTGATTTAAAATCTGATTTATCATTTTCTTTATTGCAAATGTGTTTTTCAAGTTCTCCTTCTTTAAAATTTTTTTTATATGCTACTATAAGTTGATTTAAGTAATCAATAAAATTATTTACAGGTAACCTATCAAAATCTTTTTTTATTAGGTCAAATTCACTATAAATTATATTTTTCTTATCTTTTAGTGTTATATCTTCTTTATTTTTGTTAAAATAATCTTTAAGAAAGTTTATTTCAATTTTCTCTTTATCTGTCTCATTATTGTCTTTCATTATCTCAATATCCTTTAATTGACTAATACTAAAATTTTCAAATCATAATGTTTGATAAATATCCATAATTTTAAAGTTTTTAAATCAGATATATGATTTTAATAAAGTTCTTAATAAATAATTTTTTTTAAAAATATAATATTATTAAAAAATATTTAATTATATTATTTAAAATAAGTTTATATTATTTAAAATAAGTTTATACTATTTAAAATAAGTTTATATTATTTAAAATAAGTTTATATTATTTAAAATAAGTTTATATTATTTAAAATAAGTTTATATTATTTAAAATAAGTTTATATTATTTAAAATAAGTTTATATTATTTAAAATTTA